>JADFVC010000105.1 GCA_015222355.1 Chloroflexota bacterium
ACATCATCCTCATCGGTAGAGAGCCAGGTCTCCTGCTTCTGCTTGGCGTGATAGTCGGCGATCCGCTCGGCGGCCAATTGCAAAGCGGCCATCGATTCAGCACTGACCTCGGCCATCGCCGCGTCGATTTCCCCTTCAGTCACTTCGAGAGTGTCGGCACTCAGCTCCAGCCGATCGAACTTGGCGGTCAGCTCAAACAGGGCCGCATCGCCACGCCGGCGGACATCGGCGATAATCGCCTTGACCGTCTCTTCAATGTCACCCGAGATTTCTTCTGCGCGCTGTTCAATCCTGCGGAACTCGGCGGCAAAACCGGGATCGGAAAATTTCAATATGCGCATCATGGTTACTCCTCCAGTGATCTCTACTGGGAAATCCGCACTTCGTCACCGATCAATGGTTCCAGCCCGTCGATAATCTCGCTGATCCGCTGGTGCTTGGTTTTCAGGCTGGCGCGGTTAACGATCAGGCGGCTGGTAATTTCAGCAATGGTTTCCACCTCGACCATACCATTAGCCTTGAGGGTTCCGCCGGTCGAGACCAGATCGACAATCCGTTCGGACAAACCAACCAGTGGGGCCAGTTCAATCGATCCGTAAAGTTTGATCAGTTCCACCTGCACCCCCTTGGCAGCGAAGTAACCTTCGGTAATATTCGGGTATTTGGTGGCAACGCGGATGTTCGACCAGTTGAGAGGGTCGTCATCTTCCTGCAGTTCTTTCGGCTCGGCAACCACCAGCCGGCAGTAGCCAAACTTGAGATCGAGCGGCTCGTAGAGATCCTTCCCCTGCTCGAGCAGGGTATCCTTGCCGACGACACCGATATCGGCGCAACCGTACTCGACATAGGTCGGCACGTCGGTGGCCCGCACCGCCATAAAACGGAATTTCTGCTCCGGATTCTCAAAAACCAGCTTGCGGCTGCCTTTTTCATCCATTTCCGGGCAGCTAATGCCGATCTTGGCGAACAGCTCCATCGAATCCTGCATAATCCGCCCCTTCGGCAGGGCGAAGGTAATCCAGTCACTCATCGTTTACTCCTGTTCACGCCAGATGCGGGCACCAAGCGCTGCCAGTTTCTTTTCGATTCTTTCGTAACCACGATCCAGGTGATAGATCCGCGACACCTCGGTGGTATTCTCCGCCGCCAAACCGGCCAGGATCAGCGAGGCACTGGCACGCAGATCAGTGGCCATCACCGGTGCACCGGTTAAGTGCTCGGAGCCACGAATGATGGCACTGTGCCCGTCGATCTGGATATCGGCTCCCATCCGCTGCAGCTCACAGACATGCATGAAACGGTTTTCAAAGACCGTCTCAGAGATCCGGCTGGTCCCATCGGCCCTGGTCATCAAGGCCATAAACTGAGCCTGCATATCGGTCGGAAACCCGGGGAAGACACTGGTGCGGATATCGACGGGAGCCAGTTTTCCCGACCCGATCACCCGCAGGCCATCCGCCTCCGGTGTAATTTTTACCCCCGCCTCGATCATTTTACTGATGAGCGCTTCCTGATGCTCCTGCACCGCACCATGCACCAGCACATCACCGCCAGTAATCGCCACAGCAATCATGAAGGTTCCGGCCTCAATCCGGTCGGAGATGACATGAACGTTGAGTGGCCGAAGTTTCTCCACCCCCCGGATACGGATAATCGCCGTTCCGGCCCCTTCTATTTTGGCACCCATGCTGTTGAGGGCCTCGGCCAGTTGAACGATCTCCGGCTCTCGGGCAGCGTTTTCAAGGACCGTCTCCCCCTCGGCCAGGCTGGCAGCCATCAGCAGGTTTTCTGTGCCGCCAACGGTCGGTATGTCAAAATAGATTTTTGCCCCGCGCAGCTTTTCAGCGGTCGCCTCGACATAACCATGATCGAGGATGATTGTCGCCCCCAGAGCCTCCAACCCCTTCAGATGCAGATCGATCGGCCGCGCGCCGATCGCACATCCACCGGGCAGACTGACCCGAGCGCGACCGCAACGGGCCAGCAGCGGGCCAAGCACCAGCACCGAAGCACGCATAGTTTTCACCAGGTCGTAAGAAGCCTCAATGCTCTGGATCTGCCGGGCGTCCACCCGGACAGAATCGGCCTCACGGGCAGTTTTCGCCCCCAATTCACTGAGCAGCTTGACTGCAGTGTTGATATCCCGCAGCTCGGGGATATTGTGGATTTCACTGATTCCGTCAGCCAACAGAGTGGCAAATAACAGTGGCAGTGCCGAATTCTTGGCACCACTGACCTGCACTTCCCCGCAGAGCGGCAGCCCGCCCTTGATCACTATCTTTTCCAACTATTCCTACTTTCTATTTTTTATAACAACCGCCAACCACACGAGGCTGACCGGCGTAATCATCACGGACAAAAATCTCCCCGAGACCGGCAGCGGCAAAAATCCGCTGCACCGCCGCTGCCTGCTGATAACCGATCTCGACCAGCAACCAGCCCCCGGATTTGAGGCAACTCGGGGCCTGGTCCGCCAGCTTTTGAT
>JADFVC010000106.1 GCA_015222355.1 Chloroflexota bacterium
CCCTCAATAACCACGCCATCAGCCATGAACAGGCAAACCCGCTCCTGGCGCTTTTCCACCCGTAAATCATTTACCATTGTGACTCATCCCCTTTGTCTGAGTATCCGTTAAAAATAGCAGTAACCACTTCAAGACTCAAGCGTAGACTCTCCCCCCTTGGCAATCGTCTTACGGTCGACTATGATAGAATCGTCTTGGAGATGGTCGTGTTAATGACGGAGTTGATAGATGGCCCAAAAGTGTCCCAACTGCAAAGAACCGCTTAAGGGAGAGTACTGGTGCAACAATTGTAAGACCGTATTTAAATGCCCGATAGCTGGTTGTGAAGCGGTTATCCATAAATCTGGGGCGACGGAATGTCCTCGTTGTGGATTGTTTTTCGAAGATTATCTGAGCAATCGCAAGATGTATCGTCGTTGTCCGAAGTGTAAAAAGAAGCAGGGTCTTTCCGAGCAACAGTGTCGATTCTGCCGGCACTGGTTCAACTGCCCGACCTGTGGCGACAAGATTTCCACCAACACCGTTCTGACCTGTGCCCGTTGCGGCACCTCATTGCGCTGAACTTATTTTGCCCGCCGGCACCAGCCTGTTTGCCGGTCTCTGGACTTCCCTCTACCTATCTGCTAACCTCTTGAAAACGCTCAAATCTTTTTGCCTGCTTCGGGGGATCCATGCTGCGCTTGTTACTGGTCATTGCCTGGGTCATTTCAGGGTTCTCCGCCGGCCATGCCCTGTTGAACAAGCGCGACCCGCGTTCCGCCCTCGGCTGGATTGTCACTTGCCTGGCGCTCCCCGGTCTTGGCGCGCTCTTTTACTGGATTCTTGGAGTTAACCGAATCCGTACCCGGGCCCGTGAACTTCAGGAGCAGGGGCAGGGGATACACTGGTTAAATGTCGCTGCTTCCTCCAATATGACCGATGAGCAAAGGTTCCCCGGCAGTCCCACCAGCCAGGCGTTAATTCAGCTTTCCAGCGCGGTCACCCGGCGGCCGTTGATTTGCGGTAATGCCGTCAAGGTGCTTTATAATGGTGAACAGACCTACCCGGCAATGCTGGATGCAATCCGCTCGGCGGAAGAAACGATTTTTCTTTCCAGTTACATTTTTAAAGCCGACCGCACCGGCAGTATGTTTGTTCGCGAATTGATTGCCGCTGTCGAACGGGGCGTTGACGTCAGGGTGCTGATCGATGCTTTTGGTCAGTACTACGCCCTTGCAAAGGTTCGCCATCTGTTGGAAAAGAGCGGGGTGCAACTGGCCATCTTTATGCCGCCGACACTCTCCCGCAGTCTTTACCTGAATATGCGGAATCATCGTAAGCAGCTGATTGTCGACAACAAGTGCTGTTTCACCGGAGGGATGAATATCTGCGACAGGCATCTGGCGATGGACAAAAACAACCCGCGCCGGATTGTTGATATCCATTTCCGTTTTGCCGGTCCGATCTGCAGCCAGTTGCGCGATGCTTTCATGGAGGATTGGCGTTTTGCGGCCGCTGAAAAGGGCAACGAACGCGAGTGGCCACCTGCCCCGATTGCCGGGAAGGCCTGCTGCCGGGGGATCAGTGCCGGCCCCAATGAAGCACATGAAAAGCTGAACTGGATATTGATCGGGGCTCTGGCCTGTGCCAAGTCTCGTATCCGCATCATGACGCCCTATTTCATTCCCACCCGTGCTCAGCTCGCCGCAATCAATACGGCCTCGCTGCGCGGCGTTCAGGTGGAGATTCTGCTTTCGGAGAAGAACAATCTGCCCTACGTGGCTTGGGCAACCAACGCCTTTCTCTTTGAGTTACTCGAACACAATGTCCACATCTATTTTCAGCCACCCCCCTTTGTCCATAGCAAACTGCTGCTGATCGACAATGAATATGCGCTGATCGGTTCAGCAAATCTCGATCCCCGGAGTTTACGGTTGAATTTTGAATTCAATGTGGAAATTTTCGACGATGAGACGATTGCCGAATTGAACTGTCACTTCGACCAAAGTCGTGAACATTCCCGCGCGGTGAGCCTTGAAGAGATGGACCAGCGCCCTTTGCCCTTCAGGTTGCGCGACTCTTTTTGTAAGTTATTTTCTCCCTACCTGTAACTGGCCAATAAAAACCGGGTCGCTTTTTGGGGC
>JADFVC010000107.1 GCA_015222355.1 Chloroflexota bacterium
GTGCCATTGTCGGGCTGGAATCGCTCAAGCGTCCTTGTCAGGTCAGGTTGACAACCGATTCCCAGTATCTCGTCAAGGGGATGACTGAGTGGGTTGCCGGCTGGCAGCGGAAAAACTGGAAAAATTCCAAGAAAGCGGAGGTTGCTAATCGAGACCTCTGGGAGCGCTTGCTTGAGCAGAGTGCCAAGCACCAGGTCGAATGGATCTGGGTGAAGGGGCATGACGGACACGTCGAAAACGAACGCTGCGATGAATTGGCCCGTGCGGCGATTGCTACAGGGGGTTGCTGAACACAGCTGATCAATGCTGTAAAAACGGAACGGGTGACGATTTCCCCCTGCACTTTTTAGCTGAAAGACCAATACGGTATGTACTCAGCGATAAGGAACCCATTTTTACTCCTGCGCGACTTTCGGAGCCTTCGGTGTGATTACCTCCTGGGCCCTGGAAAATGAAGAGGTATAGGATTATGGGGAGATCTGCGGTTTGGGCTACCTACATCCGCACCGCTCCTCAGCGCTGGCCGTGATCGGCGTTCTCACCTCGTTGCTTTCCCTCTATTACTATTTGCGTCCGATCATTGTTCTTTTCTTGCAGGGTCGCTCCGCCTACCAATTGCGTTCGGGTTGTCGAGAGGAGTTTGTTTTGCTCGGCGGTTGTGTTGCGGCACTGCTGGTCTTCGGGGTTTACCCGGGGCCTTTACTGGAGCTGATTGCTCTGGTTTTGCCGTAGGAATTCAGCAGGGATTTTTTCGGTCAGGCTTTGCTTCGCGTTCGCAGGCCCGCCGCGATTTGGCCGGGTTGTTGAATTGGATGCAGAACAGGCTGATATCGTCGTCCGGCGCGAGCCCTTCACCGAAGCTTTTCAGCGTTTCTATAAAACTGCTGGCGACCTCCTCCAGTGAGGTTAGCTGTTGTCGGCAGAGAAAGTCATTCAGGCGTCGTCCCCCATACATTTCACCGGACGGGGCAGCGTACTCGGTAATCCCATCCGAATAGAGGTAGAGCCGGTCACCGGGTTGCAGTAGAACTTCCCCTTCTTCGTAGGGTAGCAGGCCGCCGAGTCCGACCAGGGTTCCGCCCGCTTCCAGTAATTCCAGTCTCCCATCCTGACGGACCAGAATGGGTGGGGGATGTCCGCCGTTGCAATAACGTACCCGACCGGATTCCGGTTCCAACAACAGGTAGCTGATAGTGAAAAATTTCTCGAAACGTTCGTAGGGGTATTCACGGTCAAGAGCGGTGATGACTTCGGCCGGGGTCGCGATGCGGAAAAAAGGCGGCTGGTCGATCGGTTGTTTGACCAGGTGGCTGGTTCGGTCGGAGAGGCTTTGGTTGACGGAAACCGTAACCATGGCCGAGGAAACGCCGTGGCCGCTGACATCCAGCATGTAAGCCATCAGGGTGTTGTCGGCGAGGGAGTGAACATTGAACAGGTCTCCTCCCACGGTTTCGCAGGGAAGAAACTGCCAGGCAAAACTGAAAGCTTCACAGTTCGGATAGCGGTTGGGCAGCAGGGTGCGCTGGATATGTGCTGCAGATCGGAGCCCTTCTGCAACCTCCCTTTGGTAGAGCAGCAAACGACCCTGAGCCAGATTCCGTTCTTTTTCGGCTTGTTTGACTCTCAGCAAGGTGCCGATCTGCTCGAGTATTTGCTCGCTTGCATCTGGAGACGTGATCGTTCCACAGGCCCAGGGGGCGAGTGTGCGGGCCTGACCAAAATCGATATCTTCCCGGCAGAGGCGCAGGCAGAGGGTTCCCACCAGTTCCAGTTCAGTCCCCAGGGCGGAGAGTTGTTCGGCAGAGGCCGTTGATGCCAGTTTGGTATCAAGCAGCAGCAGGTCGGGTTGCTGGTGGAGCAACGGGCGTACCTGCTCAATGTCAGAGGCACTGAGAGTTGTACATCCTTCACGTACAAGGTCGTTTTCCAGGCGGCCCGCAGTTTTCTGATCAGCATGAGCAATCAGTACTTTTCCTGGCATGCATCTCTCTTTGTTGGCTGGAGAAAAGAAGTGGAAATGGATCCTGAATAATCATTATGCCTTGCTAATTGGATTCTGTCATGTCAAGAGTCTTTCTGCTTGATGTTTCATCGACTGCAAAGGATGATATGTTTAGAATGCTTGAGACGCCAAGTGGAATCAACAGGCTCCTCGTCTGCCATTCAACAGGAGAGAATAATGACCATCAAAAAACAGCTGGAAACTTTTCTGGCCTCGCCGGTGATCGCTATCGTCGGCGTATCGAATAATCGCAATAAGTTTGGCAACAAGATCCTGCGCTGCTATCTGGAAAATGATCGACAGGTGGTGCCGGTGCATCCGGCACAAAAAGAGATTGAGGGAATAGAATGTGTCACTTCGGTGGCCGAATTGCCGGATACCGCCGAGAGCATCTCGGTGATTACACCACCAAGGATTACCGAGCAGGTGGTCGAAATGGCGGCAGCCAAGGGCATCAGAAATGTCTGGATGCAGCCCGGAGCTGAAAGCCCGGCAGCCATCCATTTTTGTCGGGAACAGGGCATAAACCTGATTGCTGATGGCACTTGTGTACTGGTCGAACTGGGGTTCAGTGACCATTAGCGGTTACCGCTGTCTGCTTGGTCATGAGTGCGGCAATCTTTTCTTGCAGTAGCCGAACAAACACAAAGGTCCCCGAGTGCTCTCAAGCCGTTTGCCCGAGTCGTTAAAAGGTGGCTTGATAATCAGAATAATCTCCCTGACCTTAATAGGTTGGGGGGATTATTCTATGGGTAACGACAACAGTTGTAATCAGTTTTTGGTCTCGACTGAATACCAGTGGCAATCGAGTTAATTGTTAAGATCGATAAACCACCGGTTATGTCGTTCCAGCGTAGTCACTGCTCAGCCCCTTTTATGGGCTTTCCTCAAGCCACCGGCTATGCAGATGGTCAGTGCCTTTCTGGCAACATATTCCTGAATGTTGTTCCACTATCTATCTCGAGCGGCATCCTTGGATATTTACTTCAGTCATCGGCAGGCGTGAAAAAATCCCCCAAACTTGAAGCTTGGGGGATTTGTAACTGAAATAACAGATGACTCAACCGAATGGCGCTAGTTTAAGGTGTTCGTAGCACGCTCCAGCAAAACCAGGACTGTCCCCACCGGCTCCTGAGCGAAGGCGAAGGGTGGGGGCTGTCCCAGGCTTTTGCGATGCGAACCACCACAGTTTCA
>JADFVC010000108.1 GCA_015222355.1 Chloroflexota bacterium
ATTGCGCTTAGGTGTTCTGGCATCCGGCGGCGGCACCAATCTGCAATCAATCATCGATCAATGTCAGTCAGAGCAGATAGATGCGGAGATCGTACTGGTACTCAGCAACAACCCTGACGCTGGTGCTCTCGCTCGTGCAGAAGGTGCCGAACTGCCGCACCGCTGTATCAACCACCGGGATTTTGCTGATCGCGAAACTTTCGATCAGCAGGTTATTGCCGCATTGCAGGAAGCCGGAGTCGAGCTGGTCGTGCTGGCCGGTTTCATGCGGATTATCTCGAAGGTTTTTCTCGTGGCATTCCCGCACCGCATCATCAATATTCATCCCTCGTTATTACCGGCATTCCCCGGCCTTCACGCACAGAAGAAAGCCCTGGAATACGGCGCCCGCTTCTCCGGTTGCACCGTTCATTTTGTGGATGATGGCGTGGATAGCGGGCCAATCATACTCCAGGCGGCGGTGCCGATTCTGGACGATGACACTGAGGATTCCTTATCAGGGCGGATACTGCAACAGGAGCATAAAATTTACCCGCAGGCAATTCAATTGATCGCCGAAAATCGTGTCCGGATTGAGGACCGCAGAGTCAAGATTCTTGATGCGGAAAATCCACGAATACGCTGATCGATCCACCACTAAGAGCGTTTTAATGACAGAGACAATTTTGGTCAGCAGCTGCCTGCTGGGGCTGCCGACCCGTTATGACGGCACTGATAATCACAGCCAGGCGGTGATCGATTATCTATCGCAGAACAATTTGATCCCAATCCTGGTGTGTCCGGAACAACTGGCCGGGCTACCAACTCCCCGCCTTAAATGTTGGTTTTCTCAGGGAGATGGGAGTGCCGTTCTGGCGAACCAAGGCAGAATCTGTGACGAAGAAAATCGGAACCTCACCGAGACCTTCCTGCGCGGAGCCAAGGAGAGTCTCAAAATCGCAGAAATGACCAACTGCAAAAGGGCCATATTAAAACAACGCAGTCCGTCCTGTGGCTGCCGAAAAATCTATCGAAATGGTCAAATTATCGAAGGGATGGGTGTGACCGCTGCCCTGCTGCTGCAAAAAGGCTTACAGCTTCTGAGTGAAGATGATTTCTGAACCGAAGCACGGCAAAAAACACTGAAAAATATTTGCAACGATAGAGAAAACATGTTAACAATGCGCGTTCGAAACTTTCAGGAGGATTGAAAAGATGTCCAAACAATGTGAGATCTGCGGGAAAAAACCCGTTACCGGTAATAATGTCAGTCATGCGCATAACAAGACCCGTACCGTCTGGAACCCGAACCTGCAAAAGGTTCGTGCCGTGCAGAATGGTGCAGTCAAGAGAATAAAAGTCTGTACCCGCTGCATCCGCTCCGGAAAAGTTCAAAAAGCGATCTGATCGTTTTCCATACAGACAAAATCAAAAAAGGGATGGCCAAATTGGTCATCCCTTTTTCTCGTTCATTTACTATCCAAACTAATTCCCACAATATGCAATCGCATCGATTTCCACCAGCGACCCCTTAGGCAGCGCAGCAACCTGCACGGTCGCCCGGGCCGGAGCAATCGCAGCACAATAACCGGCATAAATCTCATTAACAACAGCAAAATCGCCCATATCTGCCAAGTATATGGTTGTTTTGACCACCGCACTGATAGCAACCCCGGCAGCACCTAGAACTTGCAGCAAGTTATCAAGAACCTGCCGGGTCTGCTCTTCGATACCGCCCGCAACCATATCGCCAGTCTCCGGGACAAGCGGAAGCTGTCCTGAGCAGAACAGGAAATTACCGGCCCGTACTGCCTGCGAATAGGGACCGATCGCTGCTGGAGCCTTTTCTGTTTCAATTTTGTTTAAAGTCATTGGTTATCTCCTTTTCGAGTTCATCGTACTCATCCGAAAACTCCGGGTAAACACGAGGAAGTTCACTAATTAGTTCCTATCCGGAAACTCTGGATGGAAACTGGTAGGTTTCCGAGTCGGGAACGCGGAATTTTTCGTCGTGGCAAGGAAATCAAGGGGTTGTGCGGAGGCGTACATCGGTACGCCGCACAAACAAGCCCGCAGATTGACACGGCCACGGCGGAAAAGAACCGTTTCCGGACGGAAACTAATTGCGAACCCGATCCACCCGATAGACACCCTTCACTTTTTTGATCTCCCGGATAACCCGATTTAGATGTTCCAGGTTCTGTACGTCAATTTCAAACAGGTTGGTCCCCTTTTTGTCACCACGAGAGTAGACACTGGCACTGACAATGTCGGCGTCAGCCTCTGTTATGGCCCCGGAAATACCGGCCAGCATGCCCTTTTGATCACTGCAAAAAATCTGGATTTTTACCGGCCGGGAAGTCTTGCGCTGCATATCCCACTCGACCTCGATACGGCGGTCCGGATCACTGGCGAGCACCTGTGGACAATCGACCATATGCACGGTGAGGCCGCGACCGCGCGTGATGAACCCGGTCACCGGCTCACCCGGCAATGGATTGCAGCAGTTGGCAAAACGAACCATGACATCATCAATGCCATCTATCCGAATCGCACTACTCGGCTTGCGTCGGCCGAACCTGCCCAACACCTTGCCAATCGTTCCCGGCTTTGCAGCTGCGATTTTAAGCTCTTCACGAGGCAACACCTGTGATACCACCTGCCCCGCCGAAAGTTTGCCATAGCCGACCGAAGCAAACAGATCGTCCACCCGCTTGTAACCAAAATCGGTCACGGCCAGATCGAAAGACGCGAGAGATTGTGCCCGCTTCATACTGTATTGATGTTTGCGCAGTTCTTTTTCCAGCAACTCACGACCGATGACAATGCTTCTCTCTCGCTGTTCGGTTTTAACCCAGAGGCGGATTTTATTGCGTGCCTTTGAGGTCTTGACGAAAGAGAGCCAGTCTTTACTCGGATGATGATTTGTCGCCGTAATGACTTCGATAGTATCGCCATTTTTCAACCGGGTTTTCAAAGGACAAAGCTTGCCGTTGATGCGCGCGCCGACACATTGATTACCGACATCCGTATGGATTGCAAAGGCAAAATCGACCGGGCTGGATCCTTGCGGCAACTCTTTGACCTCACCGTTCGGCGTAAAAACATAGACCTCTTCGGGAAAGAGATTAATTGATGAAGATCCAGAGTGTTCCCGCAGGGAACTCACATCCTGCTGCCATTCAAGCAATTGCCGCAACCAGCTGAATCGCCGATCATCGCGACCAGTAACCGGGACGGCTCCACCCTCTTTGTATTTCCAATGCGCGGCAATCCCCTCTTCGGCAATCCGATGCATTTCATAAGTCCGGATCTGCACTTCCATCCGCTCGCCGAAAGGACCGATGACTGCGGTATGCAGCGATTGGTACATATTCGCCTTGGGCATGGCGATATAATCCTTGAAGCGTCCGGCAATCGGTTTCCAGGTGGCATGAATCAGCCCGAGAACCTCATAACAGGTTCGTACCGAATCAACCAACACCCGGAATGCCGTCAAATCGTAGATTTCATCCAGATCGACCCCGGTCCGTTCCATTTTCTTGTATACGGAGTAAAAATGTTTGAAACGTCCGGTAACCTCCCCTTCAACATCGTTTTCCTGAAGCAGCACGCAAATCTGCTCTTTCACTTTAACAACGTACCGATTACGCTCTTCTTGCTGAGCCGTGATCCGACCGGCAAGTTCTGCGTACTTGACCGGCTCAAGAAATCGTAGCGACAGGTCTTCAAGTTCGCTTTTCAGCCAACTGATTCCCAAACGGTTGGCCAAAGGTGCATAGATCTCCAGTGTCTCGCGAGAATAGGAGATCTGCTCATCTTCAGCAGCAAACCCAAGAGTTCCCATGTCACTCAGCCGGTCGGCAAGATAAACCAGCAACACC
Source organism: Chloroflexota bacterium (assembly GCA_015222355.1). Taxonomy (GTDB): domain Bacteria; phylum Desulfobacterota; class Desulfuromonadia; order Desulfuromonadales; family Geopsychrobacteraceae; genus Malonomonas. The sequence goes on from JADFVC010000108.1 coordinate 3,864, forward strand.
CGCAGATCACGAGCCATAGCGATAAACATCTTGCGAAAACTTTCGACCTGCTGACGATTGCTTTTTCGATAGGGGATGCTGGTAATTTTGTTACCGATTTCGATCAGTGAAAGGACTTCGTCGCCGAACTCGGCTGCCAGTTCCTCAGCAGTGATCCGGTCTGATTCCAGGACATCGTGTAACAGGCCGACAATCAATGTTGTTTCATCAACCTTGAGGCGCGTGAGAATGGAAACGACTTCCAGGGGGTGTTGAAGATAGTCTTGACCGGCCCGATTTTTCTGCCCCGCGTGAGCCCGCACACTGAACTCATAAGCACGACGCAAACTCTTCTCATCAACCAGATGCTGGTCATTGCGGAGTTGTTCAAGAATGTTAGTAAAAGTGATCATACGCAGTGGCAGGATTGCCTTCCTGGGTCAACGCGACAGAAGGGATGCGAACGACAAAGCTGCGGAGACTCCCCCCGCAAGGCGCGGGAGGAGTTGTGAGGCTAGTTTTCATCCAGAAACGGCCCTTTTTCACAATCTCTGCGTCAATCTGCACGTTTGCTTGTGCGGCGTAGACAGCTACGCCTCCGCGCA
>JADFVC010000109.1 GCA_015222355.1 Chloroflexota bacterium
CATTATGACCAAGCTGATCGAAAAGAACACCACGGTTCCTTGCAAAAAAAGCCAGGTTTTCTCGACCGCGGCTGACAACCAGCCAGCCGTTTCGGTTCACGTTCTCCAGGGGGAGCGGGAGATGGGCGCTGACAACAAAACCATCGGTAACTTCGAGCTGGTCGGGATCCCGACAGCCCCTCGTGGGGTGCCGCAGATTGAAGTCACTTTTGACATCGACGCCAACGGTATTCTGCATGTTTCGGCCAAGGATCTCGGCACGGGTAAGGAGCAGTCGATCCAGATCACTGCTTCCAGCGGCTTGTCTGATGAAGAGATCAACCGGATGGTCAAGGACGCCGAAGCTCATGCTGGTGAGGACAAGAAGAAGCGGGAGCTGATTGAAGCCCGCAACCAGGCAGACGGCCTGATTTACACCACCGAAAAATCCCTCTCCGAGCATGGTGAGAAACTGGATAGTGCGACCAAAAAGCAGATTGAAGATGCTTTGGCCGAGTTGAAGACTGCCATGGAAGCGGATGATGCGGAAGTGATCCAGAAGAAGAGCGAAGCTCTGGCACAGGCTTCTCACAAGCTGGCTGAGGTGATGTATGCCCAGTCTCAGCAGGAGGGTGAAGGCGCTGACGCCGCTTCAGGCTCTGCCGAGGGAGATGTTGTCGATGCCGAATTTGAGGATGTCGACGAAAAAGACAATAAGTAGGCCCAACCTCTCAGGTTGATTGTTCGGCGACCGGCATTCCCGGTCGCCGATGCCTTTTTACAGCAGGGTTAATTGCTTTGGCTAAACGTGATTACTACGAGATTCTCGGGGTCAACAAAAACGCCAGTGATACCGAGATCAAGAAAGTCTATCGGCGCCTGGCGATTCAATATCATCCCGACAAGAATCCGGGCAATAAAGAGGCCGAAAACAAGTTCAAGGAACTTTCCGAAGCTTACGCCGTTCTTTCCGATTCGCAGAAACGCGCGACCTACGACCAGTTTGGTCATGCCGGGGTGAATGGTGCCGGCGGCTTTTCCGGGGGCGGCTTCGATTTTGGCGGCACTCCGTTCGAAGATATTTTTGGTGATATTTTTGGTGATATTTTCGGTGGTGGCTCGCGTCGCAGTAGTCGTGGCCAGCGTGGTGATGACCTGCGCTATAACCTGACGATCAATTTCGAAGAGGCCGCTTTCGGGACGGAGAAAAAACTTCAGCTGCCCCGGCGCCAGTCCTGCGAGACCTGTTCCGGGTCAGGTGCCCGCCCGGGGACCCAGGCACAAACTTGTCGTACCTGTCAGGGTGCCGGGCAGGTGCGTTATCAACAGGGCTTCTTTACCATGACCCGCCCCTGTCCCGATTGTCGCGGTGAGGGGAACATTATTGCCGACCCCTGCCCCGATTGTCGCGGTAGTGGTTCGGTCAAGAAGAAGCGGACCCTGTCACTCAAGGTCCCGGCCGGAGTAGAATCCGGCAGTCGTCTGAAGCTGACCAGCGAGGGTGAAGCCGGACTCAAAGGCGGTCCGCCGGGTGATCTGTACGTAGTGATCAGTGTCGCAGAGCACCCGATCTTCAAACGCGAAGGGCAGGATGTCGTTTGCGAGGTGCCGATCTCCTTTGTGCAGGCAGCACTCGGCTGCGAGCTGGAGATCCCGACCCTGGAAGGGAAGCTGACCCTCAAAATCCCGGCAGGAACCCAGACCGGCAAGGTCTTCAAGCTCTCAGGTAAGGGGATTGTCTCCCTGCAGGGCTACGGTCGAGGCGACCAGCGGGTGGTGCTGCGTGTTGAAGTGCCGACGAAATTGAACAGTCGCCAGCGTGAATTGCTCGAAGAGTTCGCCCAAGAAAGCGGTGAAGATATTCATCCCCAGAGGAAAGGTTTTTTTGATAAGATGAAAGACGTGTTTGACTGACCCTTTCCTGTGCCCGAGCAAGACCTGCAAGAACGGATTGCGAATGAAGAGGATATTCAGCCTGGTTCTTTTATCATCCCTCTGTTTTACCCTAATGCAGGTGAGTAACCCCTCTTTTGCTTTTGCCGCTGAGCCGACAGCGTTGGCGGCTGTTGAATTCGAACATGGCCGGCAGTTGTTCCAATCGGGAGAGTTGAAACGTTCGTTGGCAAAGTTACGTACATTCGTTCAGCGCTATCCCGACGCCCCGCAGCTCCCTCTGGCCTACACCCTGATCGGGCGAATTTTTATCCTCCAGAAACGCTATCCCGATGCTCTGCTCTACCTTGAACGGATCCCGGAATTTTTGCGCAATGCGGAAGCCTCCCTGTTGCGAGGCCACTGCCTGATCCAGAACGGTCGTTTTTCCGAGGGGCAGACCCAGTTGCTGCCGTTGCTTGACCAGCGCTTCAATCGTGCTGATGCTGGAATGTTGTTTCTGGGCCTCGCAGATGCTGCGATCAATCTACAGCAACCGCTCCAATCGTTGGTTTTCCTGCAAAAAGCACTACCTCTGATTGAGAACACCGCGAAGCTGCATGAGCGGGTTCACCGTTTGCTGCAAAGTCGACTGAACGACCTTGAACTGGCAGAGGCTGCGTTTATGTGGCAGGGGACGGCGATTGGCCAAGATGCCCGACTGCAACTGGCCCGTCGGTCCCTGGCCCGGCAACAGCCGGAGCAGGCCAGGTTGTTATTGCGGGCGATCCTTGCCTCCCCTGTGACCTTCCCATACTGGCAAGAGGCCGAGTTGCTGCTGCAACGCACCAGCATGGACAACTGGTATAATCGCGACAGTATCGGTGTTTTGCTCCCCCTCAGTGGACGCTATGCCGCCTATGGAGAACTGGTGAAAAAGGGACTGGATCTGGCGGTCGAGAAACATAACAAAACCCGCTTGCCGGTGCGTTTGCTTTACCGTGATACCGCCGTTGCGGGAGTGAGTGCCGCGCAACTGGTCAGCAGCCTGACCGATGACGATAAGGTCATGGCGATTATCGGACCTTTGCTCGGTGCGGCGGCAGAGGAAGCCGCCAGCCGCGCGCAACAGGAAATGGTTCCCTTGCTGACTTTGTCACAGCGCCGGGGTTTGCCGCAGCGGGGAAACTATATCTTCCGTGATTCCTTGACGGTATTGCAGCAAGTCCGTAGTCTGGCTCGCTATGCTGCCGACACCCAGCATATTTCCTACTCGGTCCTCTACCCGGAAAACCGTCTCGGTAAAGAGATGGCCCAGTTATTTGTTGATGAAGTTCGACAGCTCGGGGGGGAGATTGTCGATATTGTCAGTTACCCGGAGGATATCACTGATTTCCGCAAGCAGATAGAGACCCTGCTCTGGGAAGATCATGTTGTTGAGCCGCCGCCGAAACAGCCTGAGTTGAATAAAGATGGTTCCCTGGCGGAGGAACCGGACAAACGCCCTGAACTGGAATATCCGCTGGCCCCCTTTCACGCCCTGTTCATTCCTGACTATGCTGAACGGATCAGCATGCTGGCCCCGCAGTTGGTGTTTTACGGGCTCAAAGATGTTACTTTGCTGGGAATTAATGGCTGGAACTCGCCGGAACTGGTTGAGCAGGCCGGACGTTTTCTGGGGCAGGCGGTCTTTGTCGATGGCTTTTTTCATAACAGCAAAGACCCGGAAGTTCAGCGTTTTGTGGAACTGTACCAGCAGG
>JADFVC010000110.1 GCA_015222355.1 Chloroflexota bacterium
GCCTGTGTTTGGCATCCTAATCTCTTGACTTGTTCCCGGCCCTGACCTAGCCTGCGCGGGTTCCTCGTCTTCCAGACCGATTCACAAAATGAACTGCAGGTGCAATTTGGCAACTTCGTTACCCACTCGGCAGAATTATGATCTGATCGTCATCGGCGGTGGTCCGGCCGGCATGTTTGCGGCTGGATTTGCCGCACTGAATGGGGCCCGGGTGCTGCTGCTGGAGAAAAATCGGCAGTGCGGTGCCAAGGTCCTGATCACCGGCAAGGGGCGTTGTAATGTCACCAACAGTGAAACCGATCCGCGCAAGTTTGCCGAACAGTTCGGCCGTAATGGCAAAGCGTTGTTGACGGCGCTTTACGCTTTCGGCATTGAAGATACGATCAATTTTTTTGAACAACGCGGACTGAAACTGCAGACGGAAAGGGGCGGGCGGGTCTTCCCGTCCAAGGGCGGAGCCGGCAATGTCCAGAAATTGCTCCGGCAGTTTGTTCATGATGCCGGGGTTGAGGTCTTGACTGATTGTCGGGTGAAGTCTTTGCTGCACCAGGGGCATCGGGTCCTTTCGGCAGAAACGACGCGGGGAGATTTCGCGGCCAGGACATTTATCATTGCCACCGGCGGACTGTCTTATCCGGAAACCGGTTGTAGCGGGGACGGCTATGTCTGGGCAAAAAAGACCGGCCATACCTTGATCGAGCCGCAAGCGGCGCTGATGCCACTTCATCTGGCGGAAGGATGGACCGCGGAACTTGGTGATTTCAACCTGAAAAATGTCCGGGTGACGGCTCGCTTGAAGGGTCGGAAAATTGCGGAACGTTTCGGTGAAGCCTTTTTCACCCGTACCGGCATGGGGGGCCCGATCATCCTCGATATGAGTCGCGAAGTCCGCGATGCCTTGAAAAAAGGCCCGGTGACCTTGCACCTTGACCTGAAACCGGCGGTCAGCGAAGAGTTGTTTGATAAGCGACTGCAGCGTGAATTTGCCGAACGGAGTAACAAGGATTTTCGCAATGCTTTGGACGGGCTGCTGCCGCGTACCATGATCCCACGCTTTATCGAACTCTCAGCGATCGATCCATACAAAAAATGCCACTCGATCACCCGGGAAGAGCGGAAACGATTACTTTCTCTGTTTAAGAACCTGACCCTTAACGTCACCGGTCACGAAGGGCTGAAGAAGGCGATCATCACCTCGGGCGGAGTTTCCCTGCAAGCTATCGATATGCGCAGTATGCGCTCGAAAAAGATCGAGAACCTCTGTTTCGCCGGTGAGATCATTGACCTTGACGGACCGACCGGCGGATTTAATTTGCAGGTCTGCTGGTCGACCGGCTACCTGGCCGGGATCAGTGCTGCTGGGAGGCTGTCGGACTGTCCATGAGCCAGCTGCAAATCCGGCTGTTTGGTCCAGATTTATGCTCCTTTTCCGCGATCTCGGCGTTAATCAGCACGCTCACTCCCTGGTTTTGATCGGTCAGGTGAAAGTTGATCTGTAAACGCAGGGTGTCTTTGAGAAACTCGCGGTGTTTTTTTATCGTGTCATCAGCCATGCCAGGCCCCTTTCGGATGAATCAAGACTATAACGCATTGCGCTTCAGTTTTTTTGCGCGGCCAATTCTTCGGCCAAGTTCCCCAGGGTTTGCATCCCTTTTTCCATCCGCTCGTTCCAGACGCCGTTGCAGCTGAGGCGGATGAAGTTGTTGTATTTGTCCTGAGTCGAGAAGATCGGTCCCGGCGCCAGTCCTATGCCCATTTCCCGAGCCCGGAAAAAATAGTCAACGGCATCGATCTGCGGCGGCAGCTCAACCCAGATTGACGCCCCTCCCTTGGGAAACCCGGCCCGCGTGCCGTCGGGGAAGTTGCGCTGCAGGCTGAGCAGTAAGGTTTCCATCTGGTTTCTCACCGCGCTGCGCAATCGGCGCAGGTGGCGTTCGTAGTAACCGTCGCGCAGGAAATCGGCAATAACCAGTTGATTGGGTGTGGCGGTACAGATATTGGTGGTGGTCTTGATGTTCAGCGCCCGTTCATAATAACGGCCGGGGATCATCCAGCCGATCCGGTAGCCGGGTGCGATGGTTTTGGAGAAGGACGAGCAGAAGATGACGTCGCCCTGTTTGTCGTAGGTTTTACAGGTGGCCGGGCGGTGCTCAGCAAAAAACAGGTCGCCGTAGACATCATCCTCAACCAGCGGGATCTTTCGTTCGGAAAGCAGGGAGACGATCTCTTTTTTGGTCTCGTCGTTTGTCAAACTGCCGTCCGGATTGTTGAAATTCGGCACCAGGATTGCGGCGCGGATAGCGAACTGTTCAAGCGCTTTTTTGACATCTTGCGGATCAAGGCCGCTGGTCGAGGAGGGGATTTCGATGGCTCGCAGGCCGCAGTTTTCCAGCAGTTGGAGAAAACAGAAGTAGCTCGGCGACTGGATCAGCACGTTATCCCCCGGCCGGGTCAGGGCACGCAGGGCGATCGACAGCCCTTCCATAGCTCCAGCGGTGATGAGAATCTCATCCGGACTGACCCTGATTCCTGCTTCAAGGGAACGCAGGGCAATCTGGCGGCGTAGTTCCAGGTGGCCGTTAACCGGGGCGTAATCGAGAACCTGGGCCGGGTTGGTGCGCAGGATCGAGGCTGAAATCCGGGCCAGGGTTCTGGCCGGGAGCAGCTCTTCGGCCGGGCAGACCACGCCGAAGGGGAGCAGGTCGCGATTGCCGAGAGCTTCCAGCACGGTCTGGATCAAGTCACTGCGCTTGCTGACCGTCGGCACCAGGGCCGGGCGGGGACGGCTGGCGGGTGAAGGA
>JADFVC010000111.1 GCA_015222355.1 Chloroflexota bacterium
ACGCAAGATGAAACGAGCCGATCGCCGCTTGGCGATGGCGGACCGGGCACTGACCGCGCTGCCGGAATGGTGGGAACCGATTGCCGCAAAAAGAAGAGAAAATATATGAACGATAAAGTCATCCTCGCCTCTGCTTCACCCCGCCGCAAAGAGCTGCTTGAGCAGATCGGCCTCGCCTTCGAGGTCATCCCGAGCCGGGCCGAAGAAAAAGAACTGCCGGGAGAAACCCCGGAAGAGCATGTCGTTCGTCTTAGCATCGACAAGGCCTCCGAGGTTGCGAATCGACCCGAGATCACCGGTCGCTGGTTCATCGGCAGCGATACCATCGTTCTCTGTAACGGACAGATTCTCGGCAAACCGCTTGATGAACAACAGGCAGCCGTCATGCTTCGGCAACTCTCCGGGCGTGAGCACCAGGTTCTCTCCGGCTACGCGATCCTCGACCGAGAGACCGGCAGACAACGTACCGAGGCTGTCATGACACGGGTCCGTTTTCGTGAATTGACAGATGAGGAAATCACGCGCTACATTGCCAGTGGTGAACCGGCCGATAAGGCCGGAGCCTATGCCATCCAAGGGCTGGGGGTCTGCTTTGTCGCCGGGATTGAGGGCAGCTACACCAATGTTGTCGGTTTGCCGCTCTGCCGCCTGACTCTCGCCCTGAAAGAGCTGGGCATCCCCCTGTCGATATAATTTGTCCGGAGAAGAGTCCGATGAACGATATTGCCGCTAACCTCGCCGCTATCCATGAACGGATTGCCGCCGCCTGTGACCGGGCTGGCCGCAACCCGGAAGAGGTGCGACTGATTGCCGTCTCCAAGGTGAAACCGGCCGCGCTGGTCGAGGAAGCTTTTGCCAGTGGGCAGCTGATGTTCGGAGAAAGCTACGTCCAGGAATTCCGCGACAAGGCTCCACTGGTGCAAGCTCCGGTCGAATGGCACTTTATCGGTGGTCTGCAGAAGAACAAGGTGAAATACCTGCGTGGCCAGGTGGCGATGATCCACTCGGTCGACCGGCTGGCGCTGGCCGAGGAGATCAACCGCCAGTGGCAGAAGATCGGCAGCCGCATAAAAATTCTGCTGCAGGTCAATATCGGCGACGAAACCAGCAAAGCGGGCTGCGCGGTGGAAGATCTCGAATCCCGGGTGCGAGCCATTGCCGAGTTGCCGAACCTGCAGATCTGCGGATTGATGTGCCTGCCCCCCTACAGCACAGATCCGGAAGAGGTACGCCCCTATTTCCGTCAACTGCGTGAACTGGCCGAACAGATCAAGCGACTGGCGCTGCCCGGTGTCGCCATGGCAGAATTGTCGATGGGGATGAGTGGTGATTTTGAAGTGGCGGTCGAAGAGGGCGCAACCCTGGTGCGGATCGGCACAGCGATCTTCGGTGAACGGATCAAGAAAAACTAATGGGCAAAAAACCTGAATACCTGCTTTTTGATCTCGACGGCACTCTGGTCGATTCTGTCGCGGACCTGACAAACTCCCTTAATCTGTTGGCCGATGAGTTGAAATTTCCCCGGCTGACGCGAGAGCGGGTCAAATCCATCATTGGCGACGGGGTCAGCAAGCTGATCAAAAGGGCCTACGGAGAAGAAAGTTACACACAAGAACAGCTCTTTCGCTTCCTCGCTATCTATGGCGAGCATCTTCTCGACAACACCTGTTGTTATCCCGGCGTAAAAGAGCTGCTCACCAGCCATCCGGCCGAAAAGCTGGCCCTGGTCACCAACAAGCCGCACCAACTGACGATGAAGCTGTTAGCAGGGCTGGATTTACTGAAACATTTTAAAATCGTCATCGGCGGTGATAGCTTTTCGGAAAAGAAACCTCACCCGCTCCCCGTGCAGAAAGCCCTGGAAGCGCTGGGTGCCGAGCCGGATCAGGCGGTCATGATCGGCGATCATCACACCGACCTGCATTCCGGTAAAGGGGCCGGCACGGCTATCTGCTTCTGCAATTACGGTTTGGGGAACACCGGTGGAGTTGTGCCCGACTTTACGGCGCAAAGCTCAACCGACCTTCTGCAACTCTTCTGCGGATCAGCTTCGTGAGTCATTCCCGGCTGACCCTGAAAGAAATATCGCTGTTCTTCTTCCCACTGTTGCTCAACGTCCAGCTGATGAGTGTTTCGCACACGATTATCAACGGAGCCCTGGCGCGGCTGGAGGATTATATCACCGCCCTGGCGGGGATGTCGGTCGCGCTGGTCATCCACCTGTTTGTCGCGTCCCCCTCGTACCAGAATCATACCATCACCATTGCCATGGTTCGGGGGCGCAAATCGATGCGCAGCGTGCTGATTTTTATCGGCCTGGTGGCGACCTATGTGGCTGTCATGCTCTCGCTGATTGCCTTTTCCCCGCTGGGAGACCTGTTGCTTATCCGACTGCTGGGAACGCCTCCAGAGGTTGCTCAAGCGGCCCGCAAGGCTCTCTATATCCTGGCCGTGCTCCCCTTTTTCACCGGCCTGCGTGGCTTCTGCCAGGGATTGCTTATTCAGGCTCGTCGCACCAGTCTGGTTTCCGCTGCGACGGGAGTTCGGGTCGGCGGCCTGTTCGGATTACTGGCCATCGGCCAGAGCTGGTTTTCCGGCGCTCAGCTCGGCGCTTTTGCCCTGGTCGGCTGCGTCATCATCGAGACCCTCGTCATCGTCGCTCTCGCCTGGAAAGTTCACCTTCCACTGGACCGTGGCGAGACGGAAAAAAGCACCGGGGAAATCCTGCGTTTTTCTTTCCCCCTGGCCTATTCCTCCTGCCTGCAACAGACCATCCCCTTATTGATCAGTGCAATTATCGGCCGTCTGTCGGATGGCACACTGGCCCTGGCAGCATTTGGTGTGATCCGCGGCTTCCTGTTTTTACTGGCCGGGCCGATGCGCAACCTGCAACAGGTCTACCTGACCTTGGTCAAGTCTGCTGCTGATTACCGGATGATCGTCCGCTTCAACCTGCTGGTCTCCTCCGCTATGGGCTTGCTGATCCTGTTGACCGCCGGGCCGCTCAACCACTTGATCCTGGGTCAGCTCCTCGGTGTCGAACCAGAATTACGTCAGTACCTGCGCTGGGCGCTGGCAGCCTGTACCCTCTTCCCGATCCTCTACGGAGCCAATAACCTGTTGCGCGGCTGGTTTGCCGGTGCTCACCAGACCGGCCAACTGGGCCGCTCGACAGCTCTCAAAAGTTCCTTTCTCCTGTTGCTCTGGTGGCCGATCGTCAAATTTCAGCCGCCGGTCTCCGGGATTATCATCGGTATCGTCCTGTTGCTCTGTGCCGAGGGTCTCGAAGCTTTTTATCTGCGCATCCAGCGACAACAGCAACCGGCTGAACTCCGCCAACTGGCACCGCTATAACCCCTTTTGTACACTGGGGGCATGAACGGAGAAGGAAGAAAACACCCATCTCCCGACTGCCACCATTGCAATCTTTGCCGCAAAGAGAGTTGCGAAAGAAGCGAGAGGAATACTGACAAAGCTACCGGCAGGATTTTATCGCCTGGAGCGAAAAACATCTGAACTCCAACTCTGTTTAGTAGAGGACAAAGCTCGATTTTCCGATGACAAGGAACGGTATTTTATGCTTAAATGCCGGGCCTGTCAGAAGACTTTGTGCCTTGATGGCAAGCGATAAAAGGAGTTCAATATGTACAGCTGTTCAGATTTAAAGAAAGGCCTGAAACTACTCATCGACGGTGAACCGCACGTCATCGTGCAATATGACTTCACCAAACCGGGCAAAGGCCAGGCTCTCTATAAATGTAAACTACGCAATATGATCACCGGCGCGCTTTTTGACCGTACCTACCGTAGTGGTGAATCCTTCGCTCCTGCCAGCCTGGAAGAACGGGATATGCAGTACCTGTATCAGGATGAGACCGGTTACGTTTTTATGGATCAGAAAACCTACGAGCAGGTCATCCTGAGCGAGGCGACCCTCGGTGATGAAAAATATTTTCTGGTTGACAATATGGAAGTCAAAATCCTCATGTACGGCGATACCGGTATCGGCATCACCCTGCCCAATTTCGTCAACCTGCGTGTCACCCAGTCCGATCCCTGGGTCAAAGGGGATACCGCGGCCGGGAACAACAAACCTGCGACGGTTGAGACCGGCTATACCCTGCAAGTCCCCTCTTTCGTTGAAGAGGGAATCCTGATCCAGATCGACACCCGAACCGGTGAATATGTCACCCGGGTGAAGGAATAACGTGGCACAAAACTGGCAGTTGGCCCGCAAACGGCCCACGCTTGAAAAACGGGCCCGGATCGTCCAAGCGATTCGGGCCTACTTCGTCGCTCACGGTTTCCTCGAAGTGGAAAGCCCACAACGAATTCCCGCCAACGCCCCCGAACCATATATCGACGCGGTTCCCTCCGCAGACTGGTTTTTACAGACGTCTCCCGAACTTGCCATGAAACGCCTGCTGGCCGCCGGCTATGGCAACATCTTCCAGATCAGTCACTGCTGGCGGGCTGCGGAACGCGGCAAACAGCATCTGCCGGAATACACCATGCTTGAATGGTATCGACCGGACCGCGATTACCAGAGCATGATGGATGACTGCGAAAATCTTCTGAATGCTCTGGCGCCGGCCTCACAACTCAACTACCAGGGCCGAACA
>JADFVC010000112.1 GCA_015222355.1 Chloroflexota bacterium
CCATGGTTCTATAATCTGGATTCCCGATTAAACCCTCGGGAATGACAACTATTTCTATTATGCTGAATAGTTACGCCGATTTTAGCAATCAGTTGAATTCATGCGGTGGAAATATTCAGAAACATTGCTGCAAAATGGGGGGGATCCAGCAGGGGTGGGCCACAGCGACAAACTTAACAATCAGCAAACCTTTTTCACTTTACACCCCCTTAAATTAAAAGTTTGCCCCTTATCCCCCACACACCAATTGAGGTCAGACTGAAAAAATAAAAAGATCCTATATTTCAATGGGTTATAAATATCAAAATCCTGATATTCTGATCAAACCTGGACAATCTTTTCCGCAGAGTCTCATTTAGACAATATACCATTTTTAGCCGAAAAAACCGTTCACATCGATCAATCGTATGTTATAAATAGCCTGATTTTTTACACTTCGACGGTCCTGGCCTTGCAGTCAGGGCGATAACTTTTTACACCTGACATAATAAGGGGTGGAACATGAGCGAAATCATTGACATCTATGCCCGCGAAATTCTTGATTCCCGCGGCAATCCGACTGTCGAAGTCGAAGTTGCCCTGGAAACCGGCGTTCTTGGCCGTGCAGCGGTTCCAAGCGGAGCATCCACCGGAGAGCGGGAAGCACTGGAACTGCGTGATGGCGACCAGGGACGTTATCTCGGCAAGGGTGTCCTGAAAGCTGTTGAACACGTCAACGAAGTGATCGCCGCCGAACTGATCGGCTGGGAAGCCAGTGATCAGATCGGGATCGACCGCAAACTGCTGGCCCTCGACGGCACAGATTTCAAGAGCAAGCTCGGTGCCAACGCCCTGCTCGGTGTCTCCATGGCCTGCGCCAAAGCTGCGGCCGAAGATGCCGGGCTGCCCCTTTATCAATATATCGGCGGTGCCAACGCCAAGGAATTGCCCCTGCCGATGATGAATATCATCAACGGTGGCGAGCATGCCGATAACAACGTGGATATTCAGGAATTCATGATCATGCCGGCCGGTGCCGACAGCTTCAAAGAAGCACTGCGGATGGGAGCGGAAATCTTCCACGCACTGAAAAAGGTCCTGAAAGACAAAGGCTACAACACCGCCGTTGGTGACGAGGGCGGGTTCGCTCCCAACCTGAAAAGCAACGAAGAGGCCCTGCAGGTGATCATGGAAGCGATCGAGGCAGCGGGTTATAAACCGGGTGAAGATATCCTGCTGGCCCTGGATGTTGCGGCATCGGAAATCTACAAAAACGGCAAGTACAACTTCGCCAATGAAGAACAGGCGATCAAAACCGCTGCGGAAACTGTTGCCTTTTATGAGGACCTGGTCGCACGCTATCCGATCATCTCCATCGAAGATGGCCTGGCTGAAAATGATTGGGACGGTTGGAAGCTGATGACCGAGAAACTGGGGGACAAGATTCAGATTGTCGGCGATGACCTGTTCGTGACCAACACGAAAATCCTCAAAGAGGGGATCGACAAGGGGATCGCAAACTCAATCCTGATCAAGGTCAACCAGATCGGTACCCTGACCGAAACGCTGGAAGCGATCGAGATGGCCAAGCGTGCCGGCTACACCGCCGTGGTCTCGCACCGCTCCGGTGAAACCGAAGATACCACCATCGCCGACCTGGCCGTGGCAACCAACGCAGGCCAGATCAAAACCGGTTCCCTGTGCCGCACTGACCGCGTCTGTAAATACAACCAGCTGCTGCGCATCGAAGATGAGCTGGATGACACTGCGATATTCAGCGGCAAAGAGGTTTTTTATAACCTGCGTTAAAAAACTTGGGGACAGAATTAATTCTGTCCCCTCCCCGAACCCAAAGAGCCTGTGGACTCTCGACCACAGGCTCTTTTATATCTCTATCAACAAAAGACGTTAACCCGGGAAAAGTAAATAACTACTCCCTTCCTTCTCCCGTTTCAACTGCCCATTATCAGCCATTTCTTTCAACACCCGCTGCAATTGCTTCTTATTCTCAGCAGAGAAAATCGTGTAAAGTTCGGTCTGTTTGATCCCCGGTTGCTTAGCGATTTCTGCCAGCACTCTCTCTTCGACCCTCGCTGGTTCAATCCCGCCAGCGGGAGTTTCCTCTTTTTTTTCAACAACAGCAGCTGCCGTTTCGGACTCAACGTCCTCAACCACGACAGGTTGTTCTTGTGCCGTCGTGGCACTGGCCATTTCCACTTCCTGCTCTGCACGGATTTCCCGCTCTATCGTCATCATCTTCTGGTAAAAATAGAAACCCGCACCGGCAAGCAACAGTAGCAAAATAAACCAAAACATTTACACCTCCTGATCTGATGTTTCCTCACTGTCAGCATGAAACCAACGATCAAACCAACCGCGATGATCCTTTTCCGCGAGGAGCTTTAAATCATTCGGCCCCAGCCAAATCCCTCCACAACTCGGGCATTTATCCAGTGGAACACCTCGGAATATCATCGGTTTTATCATATCGCCACATTTCGGGCAACGGTCTTTGCTGTACCCTTTTGCCAAAATCTCCTCAGCATCATGTTTCATTTTATCGAGAACTTCCCGTTCTTTCTTGTGAAAGTATTCGTTTTCCAATGCTTTTTTACGATCCTCCCAAGCGTTTGTCATAACAGCCTCCTTTTTTCGGGGTTGGCTAAAGTTGATGGTCTCGCAAAAAAGGATACGATGGCTAAGCAAAAATTTCGCCCTACAAGGCGTAGTGGTTTTTCAGGGGCGAAGGCATACATATGGTATGTCGAGATCCTGAAAAACTGCTGCAACGCCGGAG
>JADFVC010000113.1 GCA_015222355.1 Chloroflexota bacterium
GATGGCTAAGCAAAAATTTCGACCTACAAGGCGTAGTGGTTTTTCAGGGGCGAAGGCATACATATGGTATGTCGAGATCCTGGAAAACTGCTGCAACGCCGGAGGGCGGACTTTTTGCGACGCCATCAAGTCTTCAGCTTTTCCAGCAATATCCTCTGCTGTTCGATCAGTTCCAGCATTTTATCCTTATCGCCAGCCTTGGCAGCGTCTTCAAGGGCCAATTGGCCTTCTTTCACCTGAAGCACATGCCCCCGCAAGGAGGCGATGGTACTACTGACATTGACGGCCAGATCCTTTAGCGTGTCATCGTCGCGTAATGTAACTTCAGTCGTCAGATCACCCTCAGCGACTTCCTTCAAACCCTTTTCAATCCGATAGATCGGACCAGCAATTTTCTGCGGCAAAAAAAGAGCCAGAAAACCACCGGCCAACAAACTGACAGCAGAGCCGACGGCAATAACCGGCAGCAGCAAATCACTGACTCGCCGCAATCTGATGTGCGCATCGAAGTAAGAATCGATCAGTTCCTGGCGGGCATAAAAGTAAAGAATACAGGCAGCAATCAGCGAACTGACAATGACGGTTGTCAACAGCTTGAGCAAAAGCCAGCGCTGAAAATCTCTTTTGACATCAAGGTTCAGCTTCTGGCGATCAACAAAACCTTTTCTTTTCTCCATGACAATCCTCTTTCAGAAGCAGCTCGATATCGATATCAGTAGTTTGGATGACAACCAAGACAAAGTTCTTTCTTCGTTTGCTTGATCAAGCGATAGGCGTAATTCCCACCATGATTAACATGACAACTCATACAGCTGAGACGGCCATCGGCCAGCAGCGGGTACTCTGCGGGAATCTTCATGCCGGGGTTCGGAAGCACATTGACCGGGTGTGAATTCGCTCCCTTAAAGCCGCCGTGACAGGAATAACAGAGGGTAATATTGGTATCGAGCTGACTTTTCAACAGCGGGTGCCCACCGCCAGTGGCAGCCAGCGGCTGCTTTGTCTTCCGGGCTGTTTCCCCGCCGGCTTTCCGCTCGACACCATACGAGAGAGACATCGCTCGATCTGACTTGAAAACAATCAGATAACTATTCTGCAACCGGTGGAATTCCCATTCAAGGGAAATTTCCTGTCCGGCAAAACGATTAGAGACACGGCGCTCTGCCGGCTCGATAAAGGTTTTATCCGTCTTGAAATTGAAGATCGCTGATTTCGCCTGGTTTCCATGAATATCCCGGCAAACGATCTGAACCTGATAACCGGTATTTTTCTCTAATCCGCCAAGGACGGCTTGATGTTGACGCGTCAGTTTTTTATCAAAGGTTGAAGAGGTCAGCCCTTGCCGGCCATAGAGAATTTCTGCGTTGGTAAATTCATCCGTTTGCCAGCGAATCGTGGCCGAGGTGTTAATGCCCCGGCGAACTTCTGTCACAACGACATCACTGATGACCGGAGGCTGCTGTTCTTTTTTCGGTTCTTTTAATCTCTTCAATGGCGGCAAGGTCAAGGCTTTTAAAGGGGGTCGATTTATCCCGTCCCAAATCTTCAGATAAATCTCCCTATCCACCTGAGATTCCGGAATGAGAAGCCAATGCTCAGAATCCATGCCGTGGACTTCACGGAACCAGGCGATCTTTTCCCGCTGCTTGACTTCTCGTAATAAGCCCGGTTTTTTTGCCTCGGGGGCCGCCTCACGCCCGACCAGATGGCACTGTGAGCAGTCCCCGCGCGTAAATGGTGCGTGGACAATGTGGGTCTGCTTGATGTTCTCAACCGTGTCGTGATGACATCCGCCACAGTTAGCAAAAGCATCAGCGGCGTAGACCGGAGACAGGAAAAACAACGGCAGGAGGACAAGCAAAACTACCGTTTTTCTGATCGCTGAAGGGTTCAAAAGCAACATCCCCATATAAATGTCGTGACAAAAGCAACAAGGTCATTAAGTAGAACAATTTTGACAGGATAGCAAAAAAAGGCTCATCCCTCAAGCACCTCTTGAGAGAGGACTGTTAACCCATAAACAGAAAAAGGCCGGCTCATAAGAGCCGGCCATAATATCAAGCCAATCAAGTCATTTAAAGATCAATTTTTAGTGGTGTGACAAACAAAGCACCCGGTCGTGTTACTATTACCCGCGACCATGAGATCATAATCCCAACGCAGCAGGTCAGCATATGGCGAGCCATGGGCACGGTGACAGGAAACACAAGTGACGATGGCATCTCCAGCGACCGCATTAATTGCGGATTTGACTACTGAAACATCAGTACTGGCAACTGGAACTATCGGATCATAGGTCGTATAAGACTTATACTCAGTGCCGGCAGCCAGCGTATTCATGTCCAGGTCGGTCGGATGCCGCAGCCAGGGGGCCGTACCATTTTCACCGTTAGTACTGCCGGCAGTATGAAACTGCCCATGGCACTCAGCGCACAGGTAGCTGATCGTCGATTTATCCACAGTATCAGATGTACCCTTGTACTGATTATGATCTGCTGCAGTTTTCGTATACTCCCAATCGTCATCCTCGTTACCTACAATACCGATAAGGAAACGATAACTATTACCTACAGTGCTACCATCTATTGTAGTATCAACCAGGTGGTGAGCGCCCCGAACAGCCCCAAACTGCTCATCAGTAGTGTGAACACCATGACAACCATTTGTCCCGGCACAGGTCAGGCGCGTCGTTCCCCAAGTTGCTAACGAGTTATTCAAGGCTCCATTTAAATTATATCCTGCGTCCCAACCTGGAGGTTCATTGTCGAGAGTCACATCTTTAGCCTTAACACCCTCCACATTGTGCCCTGTGGCGTCGTCAGTTTGAACCCAGTAGAAATTCCCTCCAGCCAAAGACGGCGAAACAGTTGCAGTTCCCGGATAGGCTGGCTCAGAGGTATTATAAACATAAGGGATACCGGTACCATTCATAACTCCAGCAACGAGACCGGTGTTCGTCCCCGTATGACAGGCAAAACATGAGGCCTCGTTGAGCAATGCCTCGACAGGAACGCCACTTGTTGTCACGGTCGCCCCGTCTTGACTGTTGTGCATGGTGTGGCAGGTGACACAGGCACCTTTAACCGCGGCAAAAACATTCCCTGCTGCGAAGGTCAGCAAAACCACACTCAGCAGCATTGTTACAACCATCAATCTCTTCATAAAAGCCTCCATTCTGTGATCCCTACTTCCTTTTCTGGTTAAAAAAACCGACAACTCCGTAAAAAATACAATTAACCGTCTTTCGACGTATGGCAGGCAAAACAACCGCAATCAGTACTCTCTACCCCGGCCGTACAGCCGTTGAGGTAATCCCAACGCAGCATATCGGGATAAGGCGAACCGTGCGGCCGGTGGCAGGAGAGGCAGGTCACGAGATCCTCACCCGGCACAACAGCACTGGATGCCGCAGCTAAGGTTTACTTGGCCACCGGGGCCAAGGTCATGCATGGTGTGGCAGTTCACACAGTATCCTTTGACAGCAGATTCAGCGGAAAATGTTATGAAGACCGCACTGAAACACCTCATCCACCCCACGCCTCCCTCGTTGCGACTACATCACTCAATTAAAATTAAATATCCAATAAACTATATAGATAAATAAAATAATAACGATAAATCAACTACTTAACTCTTAATATACATTAAGCAAATCTACCAATCCGGTCAAGGAAAAAACACAACCATCCAACTTATAAGCCTGGTTAAATTATTTTTTCTTAATAGCTTTCTGGGTGGTTTGGAATTTAATCAAGAATGGCTATGGAGAGGGGACGGCCACCCAAAGAAAGCTGTTTTCTAACCGTTAGACCTGTAAGATCAATCACAGTAAGATGTTTTTTTTCATAACCGGCAACATAGAGGAGTCTTCTTTGTGCGGATATCGCCATATCGCGTGGAAAATCGACTGTCGGAATCCGCCTGAAGGAGGTTTTTTGACCGGCATAAATCACCGACACTGAGGCCCCGCCACTATTACTCACAAACAATCGTCGGCCGTCTTCAGACAAAATATCCGCCGGTGCACGCCCGACAGAGATATCTTGAACCAACCTTCCTGTCTGATAGTTATAAGCAGACACCTTATCGGCCGCCTGCTCAGAAACATACAGCATCCCGGCAAAATAAACTAAAGAATCAGGTTGCATCCCAACGGAGATCACTCTCTGCACCTGTAGTGAATCCGGTGAAAGCAGAAAAACCTTTTGCGTCGCGGGGGAAAGAACCGCCAAGTGACCATTATCTGCGGAAAAATAGAGGAGTTTCCCCGGATTTTGGCTCAAACGCTGCTGCGCCTCAACAACACCTGACAGCAGGTTCACCCTGAGCACCTGGCTACTGGCCGGATCGGAAACAAACGCCAGATGAGTATCTTCAGCTAAAGTCAAATAACTCGGAGCGATGGTACGCGGCAGATCAATCTGTTCAAGCAGGCGCGATTTCATACAATCATAAACATACAGGGCATGTTTTCCCGCGCTGAGGACATACAGTCGACGGGTCTGCGGATCAAGTCTCATCTCTGCCAATGGCCCCGGCAAGGAAAAAGCTGAAATCACCTCATTGCTGTCGGTGCGGAGTACATAAATAGTCCTGATGTCATCACAGAGCACATAGGCGAGACTACCGCCGAGAACCGCCTGCTGTCCTCGCGCCGAAAAGCTTGGGTACAGGTCATTGCCATCGAGATTCCAATCGATAAACAGGCATTGGCTGTCAGCTTCCGCAAGCGTGACCGGCGTTGCCAGCACAGCCTCATGAAATTCACCCTCCGGGAGCCCGGCAAGACTTTGGCCGGCGACTTTGATAGCCGTCAAACGAAAACGCAGCCGACGCTGTTCTCCAAGGGGCGCATTTGTCACACCAAGCAGAAGCTGCTGTCCCTTATTTCCCAGCCGGTCGATTTGTTGTGGCGGCAGATCGAGGTCAAGCCATATTCCGTCAGAAAAAAGTGCAATATCCTGCAGCACAAAACTAAAATCAGCAAGGGAGCTGCCGGAGGTCGTCACATAAACCGTCAGTAGGGGCTGCCCGGCAAATTTGGCGATTGTTTTTTGCGGTGGGTGCAATGACGGGGCACAGCTGGTCAACAGAAAAAGCAAAAAACAGAGAGCAAAGATGCCACCGGGGATACGATCAATGCAGCAGGTTTTCATCACAACACCCTTCC
>JADFVC010000114.1 GCA_015222355.1 Chloroflexota bacterium
CTTCATACTGTGGCAACAGCTGAAAGATCTGCTGCAAATCGTCGTAGCCAGCCCGGCATTTCACGGAGAAACTGCCGCCGATCGCCTGACGCAGCGAGGTCAACAGCTCAATCAGCTTAGCCGGATCGCGCAGCAGCTCCCCCCCGGTCGCCCCGGTGGTCATCCGTCCATAGGGGCAGCCGAGATTGAGGTTGAGATGCCGGCAACCGGCCTCCTGCACCCGCGCCGCAGCTTCCGCCAGCGCCTCGGCGCTGTTGCCGATCAACTGTACCACCAAGGGAACCGCCGCTTTATGAGCGGCGATTTCCGCCAGATCAGCCTTGGCAATCCGCTTGCGTGCTTGTTTGTGGACACGCACAAATTCGGTAAAAACCAGGTCGGGAGCGGCCTGTTCGATAAAGTAAGCGCGCAGAGCAGCATTGGTCAGCCCCTGCATCGGGGCCAGCATCAAGGGAGGGAGATCAATGGACCAGGGGAGCATATTCATCGTTCACTTTGCGGAATCAATGGCCGGAGCAGCGATTCCAGCCCATTGACCTTGATTTCATAGATTTCCAGCAACTGTCGACCGAGTTCACCCGCCGGCAGATTGTTCCTGACCAGCCAGACCACGTAAGGCTCCGGCAGGTCGACCAGGAAACGTCCCGCGTATTTGCCGAACGGCATCCGCGTTATGGCCAGCTTACGCAGTGCCTGCGGATCGGCCGACACCTGCTCAGCCATTGCCCTGCCGCGCCCTTTTTTTCCGGTAGAGGCGTTCATCAGCCAACTTGAGCAGGTCTTCCGCTGACGACGGATGATCCTCCAACACCGAGGAGAGTCCGAAACTGATCTGGATCGGGACCTGCTCATCCTGCCAGCTCAGCGGCTCCGCGACAAATCTGTCCGTCATCCGTTGCAGCAGAAGTTGCGCTTGCTCCAGCACCGTTTCCGGCAGCAGCAGGATGAACTCATCACCGGCCAGCCGGGTAACCAGATCCGACTGACGGCTCATCTGCACCATTCCAGCAGCCAGGTACTTGAGCAGAGCATCGCCGCAATCATGGCCATAGGTATCGTTAACCGACTTGAACAGATCAAGATCGACGAAGGCCAGCGACAGGTGAGAGTGATAACGCTGAGCGCGGGCAAATTCGCGTTCCAGAGTCTGCTCCATGGCCCGCCGGTTATGCAGCTCAGTGAGTGGATCGTGAAAGGCCAGATAGTGCAGATTCTCGTGGGCGGTCAGGTTGGAAAGAAAGAGCGAAACCTTGACCGCCAGCCGCTCCAGATGAATCGGGTTATAGCCGGGATGAAAGCGCTTCGCCGAGGGATCTGCCAGATTGAGGCTACCGACCAGCTTGCCGTTGAGGCTGACCGGCACCATCGCCAGCGATCTGAAGTGGAATTTATCCAACTCCGGTAACAACACTTGGTAAGGGCCCAGATTTTCATTTTCCAGCAGCGGCTTATCACCACGCCCGAACAGCCGCAGAAACTCTTCGCGCTCAATCAGATTGAGATGCCTTCGCAACTGCGAGCTTAACCCGGTACGGAAAATCGGCGCCGTGGTCTCCTCTTCGCGGATCAGGCTGAACCAGACGTGCGGCACACCGAAAATATCACCAATCTGCTCCTTCAGAACCTGGAAAAAGTCCCGGAAATTGAGTACCCCGAGGATACGCGTCTCCAGCAGGTGGAATTTTTCCGCCAACTGCTCAATCTCCCGAAAGCGTTCAATCAGGGTATCATGCCGCATGGTCGATTTTCTCGAATAAAAAGGGAACCATCAAAAGCAGAGGGTAGCACAGGCAAAGGTAAATCGCCGCGACAATTTCAACCCAGAATTGTCCGCAACCTCTCCAACAATTTCAGGTTCGCATCTTCAGCACTCACCGCAACGCGTAAAAAACGCTTGTCGAGCGGCACAAAATCAGCACAGTTACGGATCAGCAGACCCTCCCGGCGCAACACTGTGGCAAGTTCCTCGGCATCCGGAAACACTTCCGGCAACCGGCCAAGCAGGTAGTTGGCTTCCCCGGGAAAGACTTTGATCCCCAGCGCCTCCAGCCCCTGCCGCAAGTCAGCCCTCAGTCTCGGCAGCTGCTGCAATGTCCGCTGCCGGTATTTATCGGCCGTCAGGCAGGCCTTGGCGGCAGCGATCGCCAGATTGGAGATGGCCCAGGGTTCGCGGGCTGACGCCAGCTGTTTGACATCCAGCAGCGGCCCGACCAGGTAGCCGACACGCAGGCCGGGGATGGCATAAAACTTGGTCAGCGAGCGCAGGATCAGCAGATTGGACAACTGGGGCACCAGGTTCAACAGTGAACGCTCGGGACAGAAATCGGCGAAGGCTTCGTCGATCAGCAGACGACAATTGCCCAACCGTTCCGCCAGGGCAATTAACTGCTGCGGCTCGATGCCGATCCCGCTTGGATTGCCGGGGTTGGCCAGCAACACCAGATCAGTTTCATCCTGCACGGCAGCCAAAACCTGCGCAACGGAGAAGGCAAAATTCTCCCCAGGTTCCAGACCGAGGGTATCGATCCGGCAACCGGCCTGTTGCAGAGCCGGGGCGTACTCGCTGAAACAGGGCTGGATCAGCAGGGCACGCCGCGGCCGGAACACCCGTGGCAGCAGATAGATCAGTTCGGTCGAACCACTGCCGGGAAGCAGATTCCCTTCCGGAAGTTCGTGAAAACGGGCCAGTTCACGGGACAAGCTGGCGGCATCCAGCTCCGGGTAATCGCTGATCCGCTTAATGGCCGCAGTCAGTGCTTTCAGCACCTGGGGTGGAGGACCGAGGGGATTGATACTGGCGGAGAAATCATGGATCTGCTCCCGCAGCAGGCCAAACTCCCGCATCGCCCGGTCGACACCACCACCATGCAGCGGTTTGTTCATAGCACCCCCGGAAACAACAGACAGGCTGCGACGAACAAACCGGTGCCGGCATAGAGCAGTCTGATCAGCTGCCGGTAATGATCGAGTTGCGGTCGTTGCCCGGTATCGCCGAAGGTCGGCTTTTCAACAGTCTTGCCGAAATAGGTCGCTGGACCACCAAGCTGGAGACCGAGTGCCCCCGCTGCCGCAGCCTCCGGCCAGCCGGCGTTGGGACTGGCATGCTTACCGGCATCGCGCCGCATGATCCGTAACGCCTCCCGGCCGTTCAGTTTCAGCGGAAAGGCCGCAAGGACAAACAGAAAACCGGTCAACCGTGCCGGAATCAGGTTGAGCAGGTCATCAAGGCGCGCCCCGGCCCAGCCGAAATCGCGGTACTTATCGTTCCGGTAGCCGACCATTGAATCAAGGGTGCTGGCCGCCTTGTAAAGCAACCCGAGGACCGGGCCACCGAGCAGCAGGTAAAAAAGCGGCGCAATCACCCCATCGGAAGCATTTTCCGCCACCGTCTCCAGGGTTGCCTTGAGGATCTCC
>JADFVC010000115.1 GCA_015222355.1 Chloroflexota bacterium
CAGCGTGAAGTCCGGGAGAATGTCGCCCGCATCGAAGCTGCCGGCAGCCGGGTTATTTATCGCTCAGTCGACCTGCGTCAGAGCGCTGCTGTTGCGGCGGTTATTGACGAGACACGTCAGCTATACGGGCCGGTTAAAGGCTTGATCCATGGTGCCGGGGTGCTGGCTGACCGTTTGATCAAGGACCAGACTCTTGAACAATTTGAGTCTGTTTATGCGACCAAAGTTGAAGGACTGGATCATCTCCTCTCTGCTGTTGCTGATGATCCGTTGAATTTTATGGTGATGTTCTCCTCATCGACCGGACGCTTCGGCAGAACCGGACAGGTTGCTTATGCCGTCGCCAATGAGGTGCTGAATAAAATCGCTCAACAACAGGCCCAGTTGCGTCCCGATTGTCGGGTTCTTTCCCTGAACTGGGGCCCTTGGGACGGTGGGATGGTGACCCCTGAGTTGAAAAAGGTTTTCGCCCGGGAAGGCATTGCGGTTATTGATCTGCGGGCAGGTGCCGAATACCTGGTTGAAGAAATTTCCACCCCGGCCGGTGGGCCGGTTGAGCTGGTGGTACTCGGCGGAGGGGAAGAGATCCAGAGCGAAACCGCAGGGCAACCTCCACAGAATATTTACATCTCCAAGGCATTTGATCTTGACCTCAGCGTTGCACAGTATCCGTTTCTCAAATCGCATGTGCTCGATGGTAAAGCGGTTCTGCCCATGGCGGTCATTATTGAGTGGATGGCGCATGGTGCAATTCATAACAACCCCGGACTCAGGTTCCATGGTTTTAACGACATGCGTGTTCTCAAGGGGGTTATCCTGGAACCGGGACAAAGTAACAATCTGCAGGTCATGACCGGTAAAGCGATCAAGAGCGACGGGGTGCATGTTGTTCCGGTTGCGCTGTCCGGAATGACGGCTTCGGGGCAACAGTTTGTGCATGCCCGGGCGAAAATCGTTCTGGCAGCAAAACTGCTTGCCGGTAAAGCTCCGCTGGAACCGCTTGAATTGCCCGCATATGCGCGGTCCATCGAAGAAGTTTATATGTCTGACCGACTATTCCACGGCACAGATTTCCAGGCAATCAGGGAAGTGCTCGGCTGTTCTGATGCCGGTATCAGTGCCCTGGTCCGTCCGGCCCCACAGCCGACGGAGTGGATTCAACAACCATTGAGAAACTCCTGGCTGGCTGATCCGCTGGCCATCGACAGCAGTTTTCAATTGATGATTCTCTGGAGTTTTGAACGCTATGGTGCCGGGTCTCTGCCGGTTTTTGTGGATCGATACCGTCAATACCGGGAACGTTATCCGGAAAACGGAGTCGAAATTCGCGTTCGAGTCACTGAGCAGAATACCCAGAAGGCCTCTGCAGACATCGATTTTCTTGATCCGCTAAGCGGCACACTGGTGGCACGTATCGAAGGGTACGAATGCGTCATTGATGCTTCACTCAATGCAAGCTTTCAACGGAATAAACTGCTGGGAGTTGCCTGAGCATGAAGCACGGCAAGTCGGTTGCTATTGTCGGGGTCGGTGGCATCTTTCCAAAGTCACCGACTCTGGAACAGTTTTGGGCAAACATCAGGGGGAATGTCAATACGGCGCAACTTCCTCCATCGGGTCGCTGGTTGTTGGACCCGGATGAAGCTTATGCTCCGCAAATTGCTGCCCCCGATAAGGTCTACTCGAAAAAAGCTTGTTTCATCGCTGATGAAATAGATCCCTCAGCACTCTCTGCTCTCGCTATCGATGCCGATTTTCTCGGCAGCCTTGATCCCATGTATCGTCTGTTGCTGCGAGTTGGTCAAATGGCCTTCGTCGATGGCGTGGTTGAGGGACTGGATCGTTCTAAAACCGGGGTTATTATCGGCAACCTGGCCTTGCCGAGTGAAAAATCCTCGGCTCTGGCTCGTGAGTATTTGGGGCGGACATTCGCGGAAAAACTGCTTGGTCCACAA
>JADFVC010000116.1 GCA_015222355.1 Chloroflexota bacterium
GGATCATGTACCACGGCAAGGACCTGCGAGATCATTCGCTCGGGCAGCGAGCATCTGCCTTGATACTCTTTATCCTGAGCCAGAGGGACAACGACCTGATCGTGATCGACCAGCCGGAAGACGACCTGGATAACCAGACCATCTTCGAAGATGTGATCAAGCTGATTTGTACCCTGAAGAGGGGCGTCCAGTTCATCTTCGCGACCCACAACGCAAACTTTCCGGTATTAGGGGACGCCGAACAGGTCGGTGCATGTTCCTTTACGGCTGGGACAGGCTCAATCCAGATCGGTAGCATTGACGAGCCAGGGATACAAAAAGCGATCGTTTCTATCATGGAAGGCGGCCAAGAGGCATTTGCCCGCCGTAAGGAGATTTACCAGCTATGGAAGCAATAGAACTCATCGAATTGCTCTCACGCGGCGAGGACAGCCATACGCAGTTCAAACAGGCGCAGGACATCAGGAACGCGACTTCCCTGGCTGCGGAAATGGTGGCCTTCGCCAACGCTGAGGGAGGGCGCATTTTGATTGGTGTTGATGATCTCGGCAGCATTGTCGGGATCACGCAGGATGACATCCGCAGACTCAACAATTTAGTGTCGAATGTGGCATCGGAGAATGTTCGACCTCCTATCAACCCGATCACGGAAAATCTGAGTACGGAACAGGGCCTGGTAATGGTTGTGACCATTCGTGAAGGCCTGTCAAAGCCGTACGCAGACAATCGGGGTGTTTTCTGGATGAAATCCGGAGCCAACAAGCGACCGGTCACTTCACGTGAGGAGATTCAGCGGATGATGCAACGCGCAGGTCTTGTTCATGCTGATGAAGTCCCTGTTGAAGGGACAACCCTGGACTCGTTGGACGATAACCATTTTAACGGCTTCTTTCAAAAACAGTACGGTCGATCCGTGAAACAGGCGTTGGAAGACTCGAGCCTGACGATGGCCCGGCTTTTGAACAATTTGGGCCTTGCCAAAGACGAGACCCTCAACCTCGCCGGCTTGATTCTTTTCGGCCGGGACCCGCAACGTCATCGCCCCGCCTTTCTCGTCAAGGCCGTCTCCTTCGTAGGTAATGACCCGGCGGGCATGAAATATCGGGACAGTGAGGACATTGGCGGTTGTCTGCGCGACATGCACACCCGCACCATGTCATTTATCACCCGGAATCTTCGCCGCTTACAAGGCGACAAGGATTTTAATACTGAAGGTGATCTGGAAATCCCCGCCGATGCAATCGAGGAACTCGTAGTCAACATGCTTCTGCATCGCGATTATTTCATTTCAGCGCCTTGGCGCGTTATGATTTTTGACGATCGCGTCGAGTTGATCAGCCCTGGTGCGTTGCCGAATAATCTGACGATTGAGAACATCCGCAATGGCGTGTCGGTCATCCGCAATCCACTTATAGCTTCGTTCGCAACCAAGGAATTGCCCTATCGAGGAATTGGCACCGGTATCCTACGGGCTATGGCTGCCGCGCCGGACCTGATGTTGGAATCTGATCATGAACGTAACCTGTTTATCGCGCGGGTACCAAGGAAAGCCGAATAATGACGAAATATTCCGAACATGAGATTTATTCGACACTTCTCGAATCAGTTAAGCTTTCGCTCCTTCACGCAGGGCGGTATAACCGATCCGACATGGTCGGTCCGGCGGTCATTTTATGGAGCGATTCAGACAACCAGTGGGCTCCCCTGGTGGATCTGTTGCGGCCTTTAATGCCCGAACTGTTTACGCTAGGTGAATATGAACCGGGAAAAAAGATCGGTCCTGCCATCTGGCTTCGGTGTGTTATTGAACGCTCTCTACCGGATATTGATCTGCCGGAAGATGTCACTCCTGTCATATATATGCCGAATGTCAGTAGGCAAACCTTGAGAGCTGTCGAGGAATGCCCGGACCCCTTGAAACCACTTGTTGAGCTGCAATACCGGGGAACGGTTTGGACGCAACGGAACGGAAGGGACTGGACCGTAGAGGCTTTTCTGGTCTCAAAGGACGGGAGGCTGGGACTGGATGTTGCAAAGGATAGAAATACTCGGCGTTCAATGATTGGTGCTTTGACCCAGCTTGCGGTAATACCAATAACGAGGCTGCACGGAAAAAGGCTTGAAGCAGAAGACTTTGATAAGTTGATGGTTGAGGATACGCCGAGAGATCTACTGGTGTGGATGAATTCTCCAGCAGAAATTCGAGAAAAATGGGATGACAATAAGTGGGCGGCATTTATTTCCCGTTGCAAGGCTGAATATGGTTTTGACCCTGAAAAAGATGGTGAAATTGTTGCAGGAGAGAAACTTGGATTAAGGGATGATGAAGTTTGGGGAAATCTCTGGAGGCGTTTTGAAGAATCACCATTACTTTATCCCGGTCTGCCGGAATTACTTAGGCGATCAAAGCCTTCCGGCAAGCTTATTTTCGACAAAGAGCCTTGGCCTGATGAGAACGACAGCGAGGAAAAATCATTACGTCAGGAACTGTTGGAATTATCATCAAAGAGTCCTGCAGAGGCCAGACAGAAAATTGAGGAATTGGAGGCCCGACACAACAAACGTCGCGATTGGGTATGGGTCGGAATCGGACAGAGTCCGCTGGCAATAGCCTTAGAACATCTGGCTGTGATGGCCAAAGCGACTTCACAAAGTATGGGTGGTGATTCTGCGGAAGCAATGGCATCTATTTACAGAGA
>JADFVC010000117.1 GCA_015222355.1 Chloroflexota bacterium
GACCTGCTTAAGGCGGGGGTGGTTTGATGTACGAAAAGCTGGCTAAAATCAGGCTGCTGCTTTTGGATGTTGACGGCGTCCTGACGGACGGACGGATCATTTACGACAATCAGGGGAATGAACTCAAGGCTTTTAATGTCAAGGACGGCCATGGCTTAAAGTTACTGCAGCGTGCCGGCATCAAGGTCGGCATCATTACCGGACGCAAGTCGGATGTCGTGGCCCGGCGGGCTGCCGAGCTGGGGATCGAAATCCTCTATCAGCATGCTTTGTCAAAGCTGGAGCCCTATCGGAAGATCCTTGCTGACCAGGGACTGGGTGACGAACAGGTTGCCTACGTCGGTGATGATATTGTTGATTTGCCGATTTTGCGCCGGGTTGGTTTTAGCGCCACCGTTGCCGACGCGGTTCCTGATGTGTTGCCGCTGGTTGATTACGTGACGGTTCGTTCTGGTGGTCGTGGTGCCGTTCGAGAAATCTGTGACCTGCTGTTGAAGGCCTGCGGTCAATGGCAAGAATTGACCGATCGCTATTTTAAAGATTGACGACAGTCGTTGGGAATTTTTTAATTTGTCCAGCCAGTGGTCTATAACTGCAATAACGAAGAGGCGTTGATGTTGAATCTGCGTCGCCTGTTGGCAATCCTGATTCTTATTGCTGTGCTGTTTTTGGGAACCGTGATCTGGCGTCACTTGCAGCAGCAAAGGCCGGAAGACCTTCTGAAAGCGTTGCCCAAGCAGATTGATTTAGCTTTGGAACAACTGCACTATACGCAGATCGAAGAGGGCCGCCGCCGCTGGACTCTGGATGCTGACAAGGCTGAATACCAGCGGCAACAAGGTCAGGTGTCTCTCAAAACTGTACAATTGACTCTCTTTGAAGCCGGCCGGCTTGGTCAGGTGAGGTTACAAGCTGATCAAGGTTTACTGGATCAGGAAGAGCGGCAGGTTGAGGTCTGGGGAAACGTGATTATCAAGACCGAGCGGGGAGAACAACTCTATACTGAACGGCTCCACTATGACGACCAACAGCGGCGATTGCATACTGACGAGCCGGTGCGCTTGCTGTCCGAACGAATGGAGTTGACCGGCATCGGCATGCAGATTGATCTGGAGCAAGAACAGTTGCTGATCAAAAAAGACGTCTGGATGTTGTTACTGCCGGCTGAAAGGGAAATGAAACCTGATGAGTAGAACTGTGCAGTTTTTTTTGCTCTTCCTGTTGCTTGTTGCCGTCCCGGTTTTAGCCGAAAATGAGCCGTTACCCCAACCCTCCGAGCTGCCGATTGAAGTGACTGCCCGCCAATTGGAGGCAAGTCAACAGCAGCGGCAGGCAATTTTCACTGGAGAAGTTGTCGCCAAGCAGGGAGATATCACCCTGTATTGTGAAAAACTGGTGGTTTTTTCGCTGCCGGATGAAGAGCGGGTCGATCGTCTGGAAGCCGTCGGCAACGTTCGCGTTGTCCAGCTTGATCGCACCGCTACGGCTGATCGGGCGGTTTATCGACAAGCGGAAGAAATCCTGGTTTTGTACGGGAATGCTGTGGTGCATCAGGGGCAAAGCAAGGTGGCCGGTGACGAGATAACGGTTTATCTGCGGGAGAATCGCAGTATTGTTAAAAGCGGTCACAGCGGTCGTGTGAAGGCGGTGCTTTTCCCGCAGCAGAAACCGGGACAGCGGTGAGTCGTACACTGCAAGCCCGGGGATTGGGTAAGTCCTACAATGGCCGCAAAGTTGTTTGTGGTGTCGACTTGCAAGTCAGCTCCGGGCAGGTGATCGGTCTGCTCGGGCCGAATGGTGCGGGAAAGACCACCTGCTTTTACATGATGGTTGGCTTGGCGAATCCTGATGAAGGGGCGGTGTTTCTCGACGACCAGAACATTACCGGCTTGCCGATGTACCGACGAGCCCGTTCGGGCATTTCTTATCTGCCGCAAGAGGCTTCAGTTTTTCGTAAACTGACGGTGGCGGAAAACCTGCTGGCAATCCTCGAGACACTCAAACTATCGGCGACCCAGCGGGAAGAGCGGCTGGAAGAATTGCTGGAAGAGTTGCATATCGGGCACATCCGTGATTCGAAAGGATACGCCCTGTCGGGAGGGGAAAGGCGGCGGGTGGAGATTGCCCGGTCTCTGGTTCTTGCGCCGGCGTTTTTGTTATTGGATGAACCCTTTGCCGGGATCGATCCGATTGCGGTTATCGATATCCAGAATATTATTTCTCAGCTCAAAGAGCGTAATATTGGTGTTCTGATTTCTGATCATAATGTTCGAGAAACCCTCGAGGTTTGTGATCAGGCTTATATCCTTAATCAGGGAGCGGTGCTTGAATTCGGGACTCCGGAACAGATTGCCAACAGCAGTAAAGCTCGTGAGATCTATTTGGGAGATAAATTCAAACTTTGATGCCCGTTGATACGGAAGACTTTTGCCGCCGGCAATGTTAGAGTAACGTCAATCGCCGGCAGGATTTTAGATAGAAGGAACTATGGCTCTCGAACTTCGCTTACAGGTCAAGCTCACTCAACAACTGGTCATGACGCCCCAGTTGCAGCAAGCCATCAAGCTGCTGCAGCTGTCGCGGATGGAATTGGTCGATGTTGTGACTGAAGAACTGGCGGAAAATCCTCTGCTTGAAGAGGGGGTTGATCCGAAAGAAGAGCGGGAGGACCTGGCCGCTACGGCAGAGGAAGAACCGGCTGTTGTCGCAGACGTTCAGCCTGAACAGGAGGTTAAAGCCGATTCGGAAGGGATGGGTGATATCGACTGGCAGACCTACCTGGAAGGTTACAGTCTGAATAGTAGCGATTCCCGCGACAGTTATGAAAGTCACGAAGAGCGCCCTTCTTATGAAAGTCTGCTGACGAAAAAAAACAGTCTTACCGATCATTTGATGTGGCAGTTGGGAGTCTCTGCCATCAATGGCAATGAGCGACTGGCGGTCGCTGAAATCATCGGGAACCTGGATGATGTAGGTTATTTGCACGCCAGCATTGAAGAGATGTCCAAGGTTTCCGGGCAATTACCTGAAGTGCTTGAACAGGCCCTTGAGCGCGTTCGCCAGTTCGACCCGGCCGGGGTGGCGAGCCGTAATCTTCAGGAATGCCTGCTCCTACAGTTGGAACGCCTGGAACTGTCCGGCTCGCTTGCCGCGACCATCCTGCGTGATTTCATCAGTGAACTGGAAGGACGAAAATATCCGCTGATTGCCAAAGCTTTGAAGGTCTCGCAGGACGAGGTGCTGGCGGCGGCTAAACTGATTTCCGAACTTGATCCCCGCCCGGGGCGTGCCTACAATGA
>JADFVC010000118.1 GCA_015222355.1 Chloroflexota bacterium
ACTTTTTCACTAGCCTTCAAAGCATCAGTCACAGCCGCAGTAAAAGCTTTCAGTGCTCCCTCGGCATCAGTCTTGCTCAGTCCCGCCTTTTCTGCCATCGCATTGACCAGCTCAGCTTTTGTCACAGCACACCTCCGTAGTAGTTAAAGTAAATTTTGACCTCGTAAAAACGGCCTAAGATATATCAGCTTTACAAAAATACTGTCAAGCTCTTTTTCCCCATTTATTGCGGGTTCAGGCGCTTAACAGCAGCTACAAAAGCTCATTAAGATGTCTTTCCGGCAGCAACGCTGCAAGTGCCTCGGCCAGCACCTGATCCATTTGAGCGACACTCACAATCTCGAGAGAACGGACTAATTCTTGTGGCAATTCAGCGAGATGTTTATCATTTTCAACCGGAATCAAGACCTTGCCTATCCCGCCCCGACGCGCGGCCAGAAGTTTTTCCTTCAAACCACCGATCGCCAAAACCCGGCCACGAAGAGTGACCTCACCGGTCATCGCAACATCCTTTCGCACAGGACGGCCAGTCAGGGCTGAAGCCAGGGCCGTCGCAATGGTAATCCCGGCAGAAGGACCATCTTTCGGAACCGCCCCTTCCGGGACGTGAATATGAATGTCAAGTTCAGAATAGAAATTTTCCGCGAGTTGTAATCCCTGCCAGCGCGAACGGATATAACTCATTGCTGCCTGAGCAGATTCCTGCATCACCTCACCCAGTTTGCCGGTGATTGTCAATTTCCCCTTACCCGGCATAGTCATAACTTCTATCGATAACAGTTCTCCACCCGTCTCGGTCCAGGCCAATCCGGTGGCCACACCGACTTGATCCTCTTCTTCGCAAACACCGTATCGATACTGAGGAACACCGAGATATTTCTTTATTTGCCCTTCACCAACCTTGAAAGCTTTCTTTTTACCTTCAAGCAGTGCCCGTTTTGCCAGTTTACGCATCACCGATGCAATATTTCGCTCAAGACTCCGCACGCCTGATTCACGGGTATAGCTGCGGATAATTTCGTAGAGAGCCCGTTCAGAAAAACGGACCTGCTGCGCTGACAAGCCATGCACCACCGCCTGCTTCTTGAGCAGATAACGCCGCGCAATATGCCGTTTTTCCTCCTCCGAATAACCCTCGACCCGGATGATCTCCAAGCGATCATGCAAAGGCCTCGGGATGGCATGTAAATTATTCGCCGTAGCAATAAAAAGTACCGGTGACAGGTCATAATCAACATCCAGAAAGTGATCAGCAAAACTATTATTTTGCTCCGGATCGAGAACTTCCAGCAGAGCGGATGAGGGGTCACCACGGAAATCGGTGCTCATTTTATCAATTTCGTCGAGCATAAAAACCGGATTTTTCACCCCCGACTTGCGTAAACCCTGGATGATCTTCCCCGGCATGGCACCGATATAGGTCCGACGGTGGCCACGAATTTCCGCTTCATCACGCACTCCCCCCAGGGAAATCCGCACGAATTTCCGGTTCAGGGCCTTGGCAACCGACTGTCCCAGGGACGTCTTACCAACCCCGGGCGGCCCGACCAGACAAAGAATCGGCCCCTTGATCTGCTTGACCAAAGCCTGTACTGCCAGATATTCAAGAACCCGTTCCTTGACCTTCGCCAAGCCGTAATGGTCCGCTTCGAGGATCGCTTCAGCCTTGCCAAGGTCGTGACAGTCCTTGGTGCCTTTTTTCCAGGGAAGCGCCAATAACCATTCTATGTAATTGCGGACGACTGTCGCCTCAGCAGACATGGGCGACATCATTTTCAGCTTGCGCAATTCCGCATGAGCTTTTTCAGTCGCTTCTTTCGACATCCGTTTCTTGGCAATCAACTCTTCAAAATGCAGAATTTCCTGTTTGAATTCATCCTTCTCACCCAGCTCCTGCTGAATGGCGCGCATCTGTTCATTCAGGTAGTACTCTTTCTGGCTGCGCTCCATCTGACTCTTGACCCGGCTGCGAATTCGGCCCTCAATCTGCAGAATTTCAATCTCTTGTTCCAGCAGGGTCAAAAGACATTCCAGCCGAAGAGTTGAGTCGGTCAACTCAAGAAGCTCCTGCTTGTCGGCAATCGGCACCTGCAAATAACCGGCAACCGTATCGGCAAGCTGGGCCGGATTTTCGATACCGGACACGGCTGAACTGGCTTCAGCAGGCAGCTTTTTACTCAGCTTGAGATAAGATTCGAAGGTCGATTTGATAGCACGCATCACTGCCGACACTTCCGGGGACTCAACCAGTCGCTCTTCAAGCGGTTCGACCTCAGCCAGCAACAATTCATCAGTCGCTTCAAAAGTCTTCATACAGGCACGCCAGCTGCCTTCAACCAGGACCTTGACTGTACCATCCGGGAGTTTGAGCAGTTGGGCAACCTTGCCGACAGTCCCGACCCGGTAGAGATCTCCCTCTTCAGGGGTATCGACCTTGGGATCTTTTTGACTGACCAGAAAGATGAGCTTATCCCCCTCGGTCGCTTTCTCCAAGGCTCCGATCGATTGTGGACGGCCAACGAACAGAGGGACAACCATGTGTGGGAAGATAACAATATCGCGCAACGGCAATAATGGCAGTACATTTGGCACAACTGCCGAATTTTCTTCTCGTATGTCAGACATTGATTTACCTACAAAGAAAAAAGGAGCGTACCGTCAGTAGTGACAGATCCACGCTCCCATCGAGTTTTCAGACAAAGAATGAAGATTATGCGCTCTCAGCGACATCATAAAGGATGATCGGCTTGGCGCCCTTGGTCACAACATCCTCATTCAACACCACCTCTTTCACCCGGTCTTGCGAAGGAATGTCGTACATGACATCGAGCATGGCATTTTCAAGGATTGACCGCAGCCCACGAGCACCGGTTTTCCGGCCGAGAGCTTCTCTGGCGATAGCGACCAAAGCGCCATCGGTAAACTTCAGATTAACTTTTTCCATCTCAAACAGCCGCCGATACTGTTTCACCAAAGCATTCTTCGGTTCATGCAAAATCTGAATCAGGGCCTCTTCATCAAGCTCATCGAGGGTAGCAATAATCGGCAGACGACCGACAAACTCAGGGATCAGTCCGTACTTCAGTAGATCGGTCGGTTGAATTCTACCGAGCAATTCACCCAGGTTTTCTTCTTTGATTGAACGAACTTCCGCACCGAAGCCCATCACCTTGGAACCGATACGCTTACTGATAATTTTCTCCAGCCCGGAAAAAGCGCCGCCACAAATAAACAGGATATTGGTTGTGTCAACCTTGAGAAACTCCTGCTGGGGATGTTTACGTCCCCCCTTAGGAGGAACACTCGCGGTCGTTCCTTCAATGATTTTCAACAGTGCCTGCTGCACGCCCTCACCGGAAACATCCCGGGTAATTGAGGGAGATTCCGATTTTCTGGCAATCTTATCAACCTCATCAATATAAATAATGCCACGCTGGGCTTTTTCCAGATCGTAGTCAGCGGCCTGCAACAGGCTGAGAATAATATTTTCAACATCCTCACCGACATAACCAGCTTCAGTCAGGTTGGTGGCATCAGCAATCGCGAAAGGAACATCGAGAACCTTGGCCAAAGTCTGTGCCAGAAGAGTTTTCCCGCTGCCAGTTGGGCCGAGCAGCAGGATGTTACTTTTCTGGATTTCTATGTCGTCGTTTTTCTCAGAAAATTCAATCCGCTTATAGTGATTGTAAACAGCAACAGCAAGAATTTTCTTCGCCCGGTCCTGACCAACCACGTACTCATCAAGGATATCCCTGACCTCAGCCGGCTTCGGCAGTTTTTTTTCTTCCTGTTCAGAGACATCATCCAGGCGTGCTTCTTCATCGATAATATCGTTGCACAGCTCGATACACTCATCGCAGATATAAACGGTTGGACCGGCAATCAGTTTTTTGACTTCATCCTGTGATTTACCACAGAAAGAGCAGGTCAATTGCCCGTTTTCGTCTTTTGAACTCACCTATCACTCCTCCGCTCAGGTCGATTTACTTTTTTCTCTCGACAATGGAATCAATGATACCATAATTGCGGGCAGCTTCGCTATCCATGAAAAAATCACGTTCTGTATCCATGGCAATTTTATCGATATCCTGCCCGCAATGTTTAGCCAACAGTCCATTGAGGCAGTCACGCATACGCAGAATCTCCCGAGCATGAATATTAATATCAGTGGCCTGTCCCTGAAAACCGCCGAGCGGCTGATGAATCATAATCCGCGCATGCGGCAGAGAAAACCGTTTACCGGGTGCTCCAGCCGCCATCAGGACCGCCCCCATACTGGCAGCTTGACCGACACAGATGGTAGACACGGGTGCCTTCATGTACTGCATGGTGTCATATATTGCCAGCCCGGCAGTGACCACACCACCAGGGGAATTGACATACAGATGAATATCGCGATCCGGATCTTCAGATTCCAGAAACAGCATCTGGGCGATAATCAGGTTCGCCGTATGATCTTCAATCGCTCCCCCGAGAAAAATAATCCGGTCTTTGAGTAAACGCGAATAAATATCGTAGGCGCGTTCGCCGCGACCGGAATCTTCAACAACCATCGGGATCAAGCTCATAATCAGGCTTCCTCCTCCACGCTTTCCTGCTGATCGAGCTGTTCCGGCTCTACTTCAGTCACAGTTGCCGCATCAAGCAGGAATTTGATGACTTTTTCGTTGAGCAACTGACCTTTTAATCCGGCAAGAGTCTGGGCATTTTCAAAATATTTTTTCACCTCATCCAAGGGAGCATTACTCTCTTCGGCGAAAGCTTTGATTTTCTCTTCCAGGATATCTTCACCCAAGGTGATCTCTTCCTGTCCGGCGATGGCACTCATCAGTATCTCGCCTTTGACTTGATTGACCGCCATCTCACGGTAACTATTGGCGAAGTTTTCATCGTTCATACCGAGCATCTCAAGACTCATCCCCTGGGCTTTCAGACGCTGGCTGAAGCTGTCCTTCAAGTGCAGAAGCTGATTCTGCACCATCCCATCAGGAATCTCAAACGGGTTGTTTTCAATGAGGGTGTTCATCAGGGCTTCCTGTAATTGACCATTAATCCGCCCCTCTTCCTGCTTAATGGCGTTTTCCCGAACCTGCTCCTTGAGTTTGACAAGGCTGTCAGAACCCATCTCTTTGGCAAAATCGTCATTAATTTCCGGCTCTACCTTTTCCTTGATCTCTTTTACTGTCACCTTGAACATTGCCGGTTTGCCAGCCAGTTCTTCGGCACCATAACTTTCGGGAAAAGTCACGTTGATCTCTTTTTTCTCTTCGCGCTTCATCCCGATCACCTGGTCTTCAAAACCAGGGATGAAGCTGTTAGAGCCGAGTTCCAGCTGGTGATCCTCTGCGGCACCGTTCTCAAACGGGGTCTCGTCAATAAACCCTTCAAAATCAATGATCACGGTATCCCCTTCACGAGCATTTTCGCGCATGGTCACTTCAAGTTGCACACGGGAAGCCACCATCTGCTCAATCTGCTGGTCAACCACAGTCTCGTCAAAGGAAAATTTTTCTTTCTCCAGACTCAAACCGGTGTAATCTTTGGCGACAACCTCCGGACGTACCTCCACTTCAGTCTGATAGGTAAAGGGTTGCCCTGCCTCAATACTGCCGGTTTCTACAATCTCAGGTTGAGAAACCGCTTCAATTTTATGTTCAACCATCGACTTATAAAGACTGTTGTTCACCAGAGAGTTGATCGCGTCGGACTGAACACGTGGCCCATAGTGCTTCTCCAGCATCTCCCGGGGAACCTTTCCCTTACGGAAGCCCTTGACGCTGGCTGTTTTTGCAACTTTTTTATAGCCATTTTCCAGTTCCTCGTTGACAATATCCGCAGCGACCTCAATCGTCAGCTTTTTCTTGATGCTGTTCAACTCCTCAACAGTGACACTCATAAGCTTATCCTTCCCGATTTCTTGATTTTGCCCCAATTATCAAGGGGCTTGTTCAAATTAAATGGTGATATCAGTTGCTCATGTGAAATTTTAATAACTATGGTGCGGGCGGGGAGACTCGAACTCCCACGCCATAAGACACTAGATCCTAAATCTAGCGCGTCTACCAATTCCGCCACGCCCGCGTACAAGCCAAAATTAACAATGCTCACCTCCCATACCCACCCGTTGACGGGCTAACTGAGTGCGGAAGGTGAGCATTATATTTATTGGGGTGAGTGAAGGGGATTGAACCCTCGACAACCAGGGCCACAACCTGGTGCTCTACCGACTGAGCTACACCCACCAGAAAAACTTGGACATGTTACGGAAATGGCCCGTCATTGTCAAATTAAAAAATGGCGCGCCAGGAAGGATTCGAACCCTCGGCCTACGGATTAGAAGTCC
>JADFVC010000015.1 GCA_015222355.1 Chloroflexota bacterium
AATATCTATTTCTTTATGGTGATGACAATAAAATTGTGCGGAACTGTTGTCTGCCGGGAGGCTACCGGACTATCCGGGGCAAGAGAGGTTGAGGGTGCCCGTTGGAAAGATTAGACATGCACCGACCCGGCCTGCAGTTGTTTGGTGAACAGGTTGTTCGGTATCGGTCTGCTGAAATGATATCCCTGATAAACTTTACAACCTTTTTCAATCAGGAAGGAAAGCTCTGATTCGGTTTCGACCCCTTCAGCGATAACCTTCAGGTCGAGGTGATCAGCCATAGAGATGATGGTCTCGACAATGGCGGCATCATTGGCGTCGGTGGAAATATCGCGGACGAATGACTGGTCAATTTTTAAAATGTCGAGCGGCATACGTTTCAGATAGGTCAGGGAAGAATACCCGGTACCGAAATCGTCAATGGACAGTTCGATGCCGAGTTGTTTGAGTCCCTGCATCTTTTCGATGGTATCGATGATGTTGTCGATCACCATTCCTTCAGTCAGTTCCAGCCCTAACAAGTTCGGGTCGGCACCGGTCTCTTCGAGAATCAGGGAGACCTGACGGATGAAATCGGGCTGGCGGAACTGGCGCGGACTGACATTGACGGCCAGATGTTGAATCGGCAGTCCTGCATCACTCCAGGCTTTCAGGTGCTGACAGGCGTTGCGCAGAACCCATTCCCCGATGGGCAAAATCATCCCGGTTGCCTCGGCAACCGGGATGAAGGTTGCCGGAGAGATGAAGCCTTTGGTGGAATGATTCCAGCGGATGAGTGTCTCGGCGCCGAGTATTTGTCCGGACTGATCAACCTGTGGCTGGAAAAAGAGCGAGAATTCGTTCTTCTCCAGGGCATGGCGTAACTCTTTTTCGATCACCAGTCGTGAGTCGGCAGCCGACTGCATGCTCGGCAGGAAAAACCTGATAGTATCACGTCCGTCATCCTTGGCGCGATACATCGCGGTATCGGCATAACGCAGGATGTCGGTGCCTGTATCGTTGCTGTTTTCATTTGACGGGAACATGGCCACCCCGATACTCGGGGTGATATGCAACTCATGGCCGGAGATCAGGTACTTTTCGGCCAGGCGATGCTGGATTTCCTCAGCTTTCCGTTGGGCGGCGGCAGCGGCGTCGACTGGATCGATCCCCAAGTCAGAAAGCAGCATGACAAACTCATCTCCACCCAGCCTTGATACCGTATCTTCTGCACGTAAATCTATAGACAAGCGTTTTGCAACGTCTTTCAGCAGCATATCACCGACCGGGTGCCCAAGGGAGTCGTTGATGTTTTTAAAGCGATCGAGGTCAAGAAAGAGCATGGCCCCGTAATGATCATGACGCCGGGCTCGGGAAATATTCTGTTCCAGCCGGTCGAGCAACAGGCGCCGGTTTGGTAATTCGGTCAGCGCATCAAAATAGGCCAGGTGTTCAATGCGAGCTTCGGCCTGCTTCCGCTCGGTGATGTCACGCAACGTGCCACAGATTTTATCCGGGGCATTTCCTGTGATTTCCTGATAGCGGGCATTAAGGGAACAGGGGATGGATATTCCATCTTTATCTTTCAGGGACATCTCGTAATCGGTGACGACCCCTTGGGTGCGCAACAGTGCCAGCAGGCGGTTACGGTTCTTCAGATCGGGAAAGAGTGTACCGATGTCCTCCCCGAGAATTTCTTCACGCCGATAGAGCGAGAAATAAGAAATAGAAGGGCTGATTTCGTAAACCATCCCGTCCGGAAATATTTCAAAATAGACGTCCTGTAAGTTTTCGAAAATCAGTCGGTACTTTTCTTCGTTTTCTTTCACTTTCAGGTGCGACTGATTGAGGTCATGCATCGTTTTCTGTAAGGCTTCAGTGCGGCGGCCGACCTCTTCTTCCAAGTGTTCTTGGTAGGCGCGGTTTTCGATAATCAGCCGGGCTCGCTCAAGGGCCTGGCTGATTGCGTGTAGCAGCACCGACATATCCTGAATCGGTTTCAGTAGATAATTCCAGGCGCCCCGGCGGATGGCCTCAATGGCGTCACCGATCACCCCGGTTCCGGAAACCACGATGATCGGCGTGTCTGGAGAGTGATTTTTTATGTATTCAAGAACTTCCAGACCGTCAACTTCAGGCATCCGCAGGTCGCAGAGCACCAGATCCGGCTTTTCTCGTTCCAGCATTTCGATTCCCTCGCGGCCATTGGCTGCTTCAATGACCTGATAATCATAATCTTCCAGAAATAACCGAAAACTGTCGCGGATATTGGCTTCGTCGTCAATGGTCAGGATAACTGGATTTTTGCGATGCTCCATTTGGCGCCCTGTGTTTTGCGGTTTTTGCCAAGTCAACATCAAATGCGCTTAGAGGAGTTTAACACAGTATTTTGTCGACCGTTGTGTTCGCGCAAGAAATTCTCAAGAAAGCCATTATTATTCAAAGTCGTTATTATGTGGCAAGAAAAGAGGTTAGTCAAAGCTAATTTGATAAAAACCAATATTTTTGATGGCTTGTTCGCACAGATTAGAGGTCGCCAGTTAATTCCTGAAGAGTAAACAGTTTGGGATTCAGGGTTTTGACCGCATCGATAATCTCTTTCAAGACTGGAAAATCAACACCTTCTTCTGTCTCCGTGCCTTGAAAAAAGGGATAGCCTTTAGGCAGCTCACTGTATTGTCCCTGACGCAGCAGGGCAACATCGACCAGATCGTTGACCCGGCCGGTGGTCTCCCAGGGGTCACGATAGTTGAACTGGCGAGCGGTGATTTGCAGGCCGAGGCCGCTGTCAAAAA
>JADFVC010000119.1 GCA_015222355.1 Chloroflexota bacterium
CTGAATCAACAGCAGAAAACGGGTGCGGTCGGTGTCATCGAAAAAGACCTGCTGCTGACCGTTACCATGCAGGGTGACATAATAAATGGCACCGGGGAAATGCAAGCGGGGTTTACGTGCCATGAAACCTCCTACGTGACCAACATATTACAAGCCTGCCCCTCACTCTCGGCAGATATTAACAAATCAGCAAAATAAAGCAATACTCCAACAACATATAATTACTGGCAAAAGTCTCTCAAACCTGTAGAATTAGGAGAGTTGGATTGATTTGCTTTCATAAACCGATAAGGATTTCAGATGGCGTTTATCAGTATCTTCAAAAACAGCACCGGGATCGAAAAGGAGATCAACCATTTTCTTGATCTGGCCAGTGAGTCCGGGCTTATCTTTATACAGGGGATGAATACTTATCTGCTCGATAATATTGAAAGTTTCAGTGAGCATCTGGCCCAGATTGTCGAAACAGAAAAAATGGCAGATGCCTTACGCCATTCTATCGAAGATTTTCTTTACCGGAAAACCCTGATCCCGGAATCGCGCGGCGATGTGCTGGAACTGATCGAACGAATGGACGCCCTGCTGGGGCAATTCAAGGGGGTGATGTTCCGCATTGAGATCGAGCGGCCCGACATCAACCTGCTGTTTCATGATGATCTTAAAGCTCTGAACGACTGCGTCGTGCAATCTGTCGAGGCGGTGACCCTGTCGTTACGTGCTTACTTCAAGGACATTTCCCAGGTGGCCGATCATATGCACAAGGTTTCCTTTTGGGAAAGTGAATCGGATAAGGCCTCGACCCGCTTGCAAAAAGCTATTTTCGGCAATGAGCAGCTGGGGCTGGATTTAAAAATGCAGCTGCGTGATCTGGTCAAACATATCGACGGGATCGCCGATCAGGCTGAAGATATGGCCGACAGCCTGGCCATCTACGTCATTAAGCGCTCTCTCTAGGCACCGGGATGTTCCTCTTCTTCCTCTCCAGCGGCATGTTCCTGGGCTGGTCCCTGGGAGCGAACGATGCCTCCAATGTCTTCGGCACCGCGGTCGGCACGCGCATGGTGCGCTTTCGCACCGCCGCTATGCTTTGCTGTATTTTCATTATCCTGGGTGCGGTGATCAGTGGTGCCGGAGCATCACATACCCTGGGCAAGCTGGGCGCCGTCAATGCCGTCGCCGGCGCCTTTGTGGTCGCTTTTTCTGCGGCGACAAGTGTCTACCTGATGACCTTGGCGCGCTACCCCGTTTCCACCTCACAGGCGATCGTCGGAGCCATTGTCGGCTGGAACCTCTTCTCCGGATCGCCAACCGACAGTGGTGCATTATTCAAGATTGTCATGACCTGGGTCGCCTGCCCGATCCTCTCCGGCATCATTGCCATCATCTCCTATAAGATCGTGGCATTTATTATCATCAAATTCAAAATCCACATGTTCCGCCTGGATGAATTGACACGCTACGGCCTGCTTCTCGTTGGGGCCTTCGGATCATTTTCCCTGGGCGCCAACAATATTGCCAACGTCGTCGGTGTCTTCCTGCCGGTCTCACCCTTGACCGACATGGCACTGTTCGGCGGACTCAATGTCAGTCCGGCCCAGCAGCTTTTCCTGATCGGCAGCGTGGCGATCTCCCTTGGCGTCATCACCTATTCAAAACGGGTCATGGAGACCGTCGGCAGTGGAATTTTCAAACTCTCCCCGGTGATGGCACTGGTCACCGTCTGGGCGCACGCCATTGTCCTGTTTCTGTTTGCTTCACAACGACTGGAGCAGTTTCTCAGCAGCCATGGCTTGCCGACCCTGCCGCTGGTTCCCGTCTCCAGTTCTCAGGCAATTGTCGGCGCCGTGGTCGGTATGGGACTGCTCAAGGGGGGACATAATATCCGCTGGAAGACGGTTGCCGGGATTGCCGGCAGCTGGGTGACCACGCCTCTGTTCGCCTGCCTGATCAGTTTTATCTTTCTCTTTGTGCTGCAGAACGTCTTTCAGCAGACCGTTTATTGCCCCCCCTAGCAGTTTGTCGGACTTTTCATCCGCAAAATGTTAAAATCGCCAAGTATTGAAAATCGACTATTGAGGCGAAATAGCTA
>JADFVC010000120.1 GCA_015222355.1 Chloroflexota bacterium
GCCGACAACCGATCATTACCGACTGACCAGGTGCGCCTGCTGGAAACCCACATCGATGATAGCTCCCCGGAACAGCTCGGTTACCTGCTGGAACAACTGCTGGAGGCCGGTGCGCTGGATGTCGGTTATGCCCCTTTGCAGATGAAGAAAAATCGTCCCGGGGTGCGTTTGACGGTGGTTTGCGAGCCACAACAGGCAGAGCGGTTGGCGAAACTGATCATGCGTGAAAGCAGCGCCATCGGGGTACGCGGCAACCTCTGCGATCGCTACACGTTGCAGCGCCGCGGTATCAGCATCACCACCGAGCTCGGCGAAGCCAGGATCAAGCTGCTTTATGATGGAGAGCAATTCCTGCGCCTGTCCGCCGAATACGATGACTGCCGCAAGCTGGCACTGACGCACGGAATGCCCCTGCCGGAGGTTTTCCGATTGGTTGAAAATACGGCCTACCAACAATTGAATCTGACCACAGACAGGACGAAACATGAGTGACAAAAATCAACCACAGGGACTGCAGAGAAAGTTGATCCTGCTGATCGCCAGCAATGCCGGCCTCGGCTATGCGCCGATTGCCTCCGGCACCTTCGGCACCTTGGCCGGCATCCCTTTTTTCTATTACCTTTCCAGTTTCAGTTGGCCCCTGCAATTGTTGACCCTGCTGGCGTTGCTCTTTCTCAGCTTTTGGGCCGCTGACGAAGCGGGCAAAATTTACGGCGAGGCGGATGATGGCCGGATCGTCATTGATGAGCTGGTCGGCTATCTGATAACCGTGGCTTTTCTCCCCTTTTCCTGGCCAACAGCCCTGGTCGGTTTTTTCTGGTTCCGTCTGTTCGACATTGTCAAACCACCTCCGGCCAAATGGTTCGACCGAGAGATGAAAAATGGTGCCGGGGTCACCCTTGACGACCTGATAGCAGGCATCTATGCAGCCCTGGCCTTGCGCCTCTGCTTAGCCATCTTTTCCTGAAATTTGTCATCTGGAGAGAAGCATGTCCACCTTCGATATTGCGGTTCT
The DNA here is from genome assembly GCA_015222355.1 of Chloroflexota bacterium. GTDB lineage: Bacteria > Desulfobacterota > Desulfuromonadia > Desulfuromonadales > Geopsychrobacteraceae > Malonomonas. The sequence goes on from JADFVC010000120.1 coordinate 1,016, forward strand.
GACCACCGGAGATGAGCTGCTCAACGGTGAACTGGCCGACACCAACACCGGCACCATCGCCGCAATTCTGACCCGCCATGGCTACCGGCTGCGCTGCTCTTTGTCGGCTCCGGATCAGGAAAAAGAAATCGAAGCGGCGCTGCGTTATCTCACCCAGCATGTCCAGGCCGTCATTGTCACCGGCGGCCTGGGACCAACCGGCGATGATCTCACCGCCCGAGCGGCAGCCCGGGCCCTCGGACAATCACTGGCGATCAACGATGAAGCCTTGGAGATGGTACGGGCCTGGTTCAGAAACCGCAATCGGCAGATGGAACCGACCAACGAACGGCAGGCGCTCTTGCCGATCAAGGCGATTCCTTTACCCAACTCTCTCGGCACGGCCCCCGGCTTCCGTCTGCAACAGGGAGACTGCCAGCTGTTTTTTTTGCCCGGGGTGCCGAGTGAGATGAAAGCCATGTTCGAACAGTCGGTGCTACCCGCCCTGCAGGCCCTTAATCCGGGGAGGAGCGCTCTCCAGCAACGAACCTTCAAGCTGTTCGGCCTGCCGGAATCCAGAATCGACGCCATGATCCCTTACCGGGAGTTACCCGCAGGGGTTAAGGTTGCCTTTGCGCTGGACTATCCGCTGGTCGTTGTTAAACTTCGTGTTGCTGGTGATGATGCCGGCCGGCAACTTGACCGCGCAGAGGCACTGCTGCAAAAAGTGCTGGGCGAATACATCATGACTCGCAACGAGGAAACGCCGGAAGGAAACGTCGGCAGGCTGTTAACGGCGGCCGGATTGACCTTATCACTGGCAGAATCCTGTACCGGCGGCCTGCTGGCCAGCATGCTGACCAGTCAACCGGGTGCATCAGCTTTTCTCGAACGAGCGGCGGTCACTTACGCCAATTCGGCCAAGCTCGACTGGTTGCGGGTACCGCTCTCGCTCCTGCAACAGTATGGTGCAGTCAGCGAGCAGTGTGCACGGGCCATGGCCATCGGTCTGCGTCAGGCGTCTGACACCGATCTGGCTCTGGCGATCACCGGTATTGCCGGTCCTGACGGCGGCACGCCGGAAAGACCGGTCGGAACGGTCTTTCTGGCCCTGGCCAGCCCGGATGGAGTCCATGTCAAAGGTTATCGTTTTAACGGCGGGCGCCAGAAAGTCCAACGGATGAGTGCCTATATGGCGCTGGAGTGGCTCAGACGTTTTGCCCTGCGTCAACAACAGGAACCGCTCAAAGGATAAAGATTTGATGACTCACAAAGCTACGCCAGATACATTGCCTGACGGGGAGGGGGCGCGTACGCAACGGGAAGTTGCCCGACTGCGGCTACTCAGTCGGCTGGCCTTCCTTACGGCGACAATTCGCGATCGCGGTTTGCTGCTCAATAAGGTATTGCAGCAGTTGCATGAGTTCTATGCTGTCGACAGCTGTGGCATCTATCAGCTGCACGGCCTGGCTTCACCCTTACACCTGATCGCGTCTCTCGGGATCAGCACAGAGCTGGCCCGTGAATTACAAAAAGTGCCTACCGGCAAAGGCCTGATCGCAGAAGTGGTTAAAACCGGGACGACAAAAAGTTGGCTCGACTTGCAGCAGGAACCACAGCTCTATTGTCATACCGTTCTGGACGCCGGTTGGCGCGGCTTTCTGGCCCATCCTTTAATCGCCCATGAGCGCCTGCTGGGGGTCATCTTTTTTTTCCAAAACCACCCACGGCAATTCTCTCTTGAAGAGATTGAACTTCTCGGTCACTGCTGCCAACTCATTGCCGCAGCAATCGATACTGCCGATCTGGTTGAAAAGCTTGAATGGCAACACCGCCTGACGCATGCTAGTCAACGCGAACTCGATCGTTCCCGCCAACAGTTGCGTGAGCACGTCCACCGCCTCGAAGAGAGCAACCGCTCACTTGAGCAAGCCAGCCAGATGAAGGACCGCTTCCTGTCTCTGGCTTCCCACGAATTGCGGACCCCCCTGACCTGGATCATGACGGCAACGGAAATGCTGGAAACCTCCCTGCCCGACCTGCCCGAGGGCTCCCAGTCGCTCTTGGAAACGATTCACAAGGGGAGCAATCGCCTCAACAATCTGGTCGAAGACTTGTTGGAAATGGCCCGAATTGAGGCACGGGTCATCTACTTGGCCCGCGAAAGTATCGATCTGCAGATGTTCTTGGGGGATCTCGCCAGCCGGTATGCCGAGGAAACTCTGCGCCGCCGGCTAACCCTCGAAATCGGCAGCATTCCGGAACACATTTCGCCGATTGGCGATCACCATCACCTGCGCCAGGCACTGGAAAGAATCCTCAAGAACGCCCTGAAATTTACCCCTCCCGGCGGCGTCATCAAGCTTGAAGCCGTGCACCGAACCAGTGAAGAACTGCGTCAACAACAACCGGAGATGGAACCTTTCTGCCCGGAGTTTTTTTGCCGGGAACCCTTACGTGATCATATCGATGTCTGCATTAGCGACAATGGTATCGGCATCGCGGAACAGGATCGGCTACAGATTTTCGACAAATTTCATGGTGCGGGGAGTATCAATTTGCACGGCAAACATTATCACTCGGTAGAAGGGCCCAGTGCCGGGCTCGGCTTGCCGCTGGCCAAGGGGATGATCGAAGCCCATAACGGCATGGTCTGGGTCAGCAGTCCTGCGGACCACCAGAGAGGCAGTTGTTTTCATGTGCTCTTGCCTCTCTACCTGCCGAATCGACCATCCATTGACTGATGGCGTCGCCATCGTATTCTTTTTTGCGAGACCATTCCATTGACTGAGCCAGAACAAAAACGCCTACGCTCTTTTATTGCCATTCCCCTGCCGGAGCAGCTGCGGCAAGAGCTTGCCGTCCTGTCACAACAGCTCAGCAGCAGGGTTCCGGAACTGAAACCGGCTAACATGGAAAACCTGCACCTGACCCTGAATTTTCTTGGCGATCAACCAGCTCAGCTGCTTGCGAAAATCGGTCAAAGCATGCTATCGATAGGACGAAACAAAAGAATTTTTAATGTCACGCTGGAGGGGTTGGGGGTTTTTCCACACCGTCGTCGACCCAGGGTTCTCTGGATCGGACTCGAACCACAGCGAGAATTAATCCAATTGTCCCGGCAACTGGCAAAAGAATTGGAACTTCTGGGGGCACAAATTGACGTACGCCCCTATCACCCGCATCTGACCATTGGCCGATTCAAACAACAGCCAAAACAGCTCAAGCTATTGTGTCCTTTTCTGTCACACAGCTGTGGTACCTTAAAAGTCGACAGGATGATCCTGTTCAGCAGCGAACTGACACCAAGGGGCGCCATCCACACCCCATTGACTACGGCACATTTTGCCGGCCAATGTTTACTGATTTAGCAATGCTCATGAGATTCTACAACGCCAAGGGAGACAGGCATGTCCGATGAAAACCGCAACCGCGCACTTGAACTGGCCATGGGCCAGATTGAAAAACAGTTTGGAAAAGGGAGCATCATGCGCCTTGGCTCCGACTACCAGATGCCGTCAATTGAACGCATTCCGACCGGTGCCTTAAGCCTTGATCTGGCCCTCGGCATCGGCGGTGTTCCCAAGGGACGAATCATCGAGATTTTCGGCCCGGAATCTTCCGGTAAAACCACCCTGGCCTTGCACATCATTGCCGAAGCACAGAAGCAAGGTGGAATTGCCGCTTTTGTCGATGCCGAACACGCCCTTGACATCCAGTATGCCGGGCACCTCGGGGTTAAGTCCGATGACCTGCTGGTCAGCCAGCCGGATACCGGTGAACAGGCCTTGGAAATCACCGAGATGCTGGTCCGCAGCGGTGCCATCGACGTGCTGGTGATCGACTCGGTCGCCGCCCTGACCCCACGTGCCGAGATCGAAGGCGAAATGGGAGATTCACACATGGGACTCCAGGCCCGGCTGATGTCACAAGCACTGCGTAAACTGACGGCAACCGTCGCCAAATCAAACTGCTGCATCATCTTTATCAACCAGCTGCGCATGAAGATCGGCGTCATGTTCGGCAACCCGGAGACCACCACCGGTGGCAATGCCTTGAAATTCTACGCCACGATGCGGATGGACATCCGCCGGATTGCTTCACTGAAATCGGGTCAGGACATTATTGGTGGCCGTACCCGGGTCAAAGTCGTAAAAAACAAGGTGGCCCCACCCTTTAAACAAGCAGAATTTGATATCATGTACGGAACCGGGATTTCCCGCGAAGGGGATATCCTTGATCTTGGTGTCGATAACGACATCATCGAAAAAAGCGGAGCCTGGTTCTCCTACAACGGAGAACGGGTTGGCCAGGGCCGGGAAAACGCCAAGCAGTTTCTGAAAGAACACCCGGAAATGACCAACGAAGTCGAAGCTCGCCTCCGTGAACTTTACGGTCTGGGCGAAGAAGAATCGGTCAGTACTGATGAAAGCTGATCACCATATCAGTAACTGTAAAGTCTGATGCACTCACAAAAAAGAATATGATGGCTAAGCAAAAATTTCGACCTACAAGGCATAGTGGTTTTTCAGGGGCGAAGGCATACATATGGTATGTCGAGATCCTGAAAAACTGCTGCAACGCCGGAGGACGGACTTTTTGCAACGCCATCAAAGTCTGACAGGATGGACCTATGAATCTGAACGATATTCTCGGCCTGGCCCTAAAGTCAAATACCTCGGATATCCACCTGAAGGCGGGACTCCCCCCGGTATTCCGGATTGACGGCAACCTGCGGCCATTACCGAAAACCCCGCGACTCACCGCTGAATCGGTCCGCGACATGTGTCAAGGCATCATGAATGAGCGCCAACGCGCAACCTTCGATGACCGTTATGAGGTCGATCTGGCTTACGGGGTTCCGGGCCTGGGGCGCTTTCGCGTCAACGTCTTCTCCCAGCGCAACTCAGTCTCAGCAGTGTTTCGCGCCATCCCCTACAAGATTGCCACCCTCGATGAACTGTTGATGCCGCCGATTCTGAAAAAAATCTGTACAGAACAACGTGGTCTGGTGCTGGTCACCGGGGCGACCGGGACCGGGAAATCGACAACTCTGGCGGCGATGATCGATTATATCAACAGCACCCGGACGGCCCACATTGTCACCATTGAGGATCCCATTGAATACCTGCACCGCGACCGCAAATGTATCATCAACCAGCGTGAAGTCGGTTTCGACACGGCCGGTTTTGCCCCGGCCCTGAAAAGCGCCCTGCGGCAGGATCCGGATGTCATCCTGGTCGGAGAAATGCGCGATGTCGAAACCGCGGAAACCGCCCTGGCCGCCGCGGAAACCGGCCACCTGGTGCTGTCAACCCTGCACACCATCGATGCCCCGGAAACCATCACCCGGATCGTTTCCATGTTTCCGCCGCACCAGCAACGACATATCAGGCTGCAACTTTCCGGTGTCCTTAAAGGGGTCGTTTCGCAACGCCTGCTCCCCCGCGCGGAAGGCAAAGGACGCGTTGCCGCCGTCGAAGTCATGATTTCAACCGCCCGAATCCGCGGTCTGATCGATGATCGCGAGAAAACGGCTCAACTCAAAGACGCGATTGCCCAAGGCTACACGACCTACGGGATGCAAACGTTTGACCAGGCACTGATGACCCTGGTGAAAAAAGAGGCCATCACCTTCGAAGAAGCCTTGCGGCAGAGTTCCAACCCGGACGATTTCAAGCTCAAGTTCTCCGGAATTGACTCCACGTCCGATACCTCATGGAGCGATTTTGAACGCGGCAAGGAACAGGAAAAACTGGCTGAAGAGAATGAAGGTCTGGACACTGATGGGCAAGTCAAAATCGACCGCTTCTGACCCTTTTGCCGCAGCCCTGCGGCTGCTCACCCGGCGCGACCGGAGCGAAGCCGAACTGCGCGATAAGCTCAACCAGTTCGGCTTTTCTGCATCTCAAGTCGCTGCGGCCATCAAAAAATGTCACGACTATAACTATCTGGATGACCGCCGATTCGCCCAAGAAAGAGCCCGCGCCCTGATGCGCAGTGGCCGCGGGATCGGCCCAAAAGTCCTGCTCGACTTGCGTAGACGGGGCATTGACGAATCTCTGGCCAGGCAAACCCTGGAAACAGTCAGCCGCGAATTTGACCCCCGGCAGTTGTTACGCAAAAAGCTGACAAGTCGCTACCCCGGTTTCAGCTACCAGGGTGCCGATGAAAAGGAACGCCGCCGCGTGATCGGCTATTTTCAGCGCCGGGGATTTCCCCTGGAATCGATCTTCGCAGTCCTGAAAGAATCTCCGCAATAGGCGGGTGACCGAAAATCCTTTTCAATCTCGGCATCTTCAATTATTATCCCACATTCAATCACGCAAAACTCAACGGTTAGCCGTTTCAATAGAACCACAGAAGATGCACTCGCAAAAAGCCATAAGATGGCGTCGCCAGCACAGAAAGGTCGTTACAGATGATCACCGGAAATGAAATCCGTGCCCGTTTTCTGAAATATTTCGAAGACCGGGGACACCGTATTGTCTCTTCTTCATCGCTGGTTCCGCACAACGACCCGACCCTGTTGTTTACCAACGCCGGGATGAATCAGTTCAAGGACTGTTTCCTCGGTGCCGAAAAACGCGATTATGTCCGGGCGGCCTCCTCGCAAAAATGCGTTCGCGCCGGTGGCAAACACAACGACCTGGAAAACGTCGGCCGCACCGCCCGTCATCACACCTTCTTCGAAATGCTCGGCAATTTCTCTTTCGGTGACTACTTCAAAAAAGAAGCGATCGCTTATGCCTGGGAATTCCTGACCAAGGATCTTGGCCTCGACATCAACCGGCTCTACGTTTCGGTTTATATCGACGACGACGAAGCAGCCGATATCTGGCACAATCAGGAAGGGGTTCCGCGCGCGCGGATCTTCCGCTTTGAAGAGGACAACTTCTGGTCGATGGGTGACACCGGCCCCTGCGGGCCCTGCTCGGAAATTTTCTACGATAACGGCCCGGAAATCGGTTGCGATTCGCCCGATTGCACCGTCGGCTGCGATTGCGATCGCTACATGGAAATCTGGAACAATGTCTTCATGCAGTTCGACCGTCAACCGGACGGCACCCTGCTACCGTTGCCGAAACCGGCGGTCGATACCGGCATGGGTCTGGAACGCATCACCACAGTCGCGCAGGGCGTACAATCGAACTACGACACTGATCTGATACGCAAGATCATCGCTTATATCGAAAAACTTTCCGGAAAAACCTATGGAGACAACGAAGACAATGATGTTTCCATGCGCGTCATGACGGATCACAGTCGTGCCACCGCCTACCTGATTGCCGATGGAGTCCTCCCTTCCAACGAGGGGCGTGGTTATGTTCTGCGCCGGATCATGCGACGCGCCATGCGTCATGCAAAAATGCTTGGCCTGGAAGATCCGGTGCTGTTCAAAACCGCTGTTTTTGTTCTCGAATTGATGGCCGAAGCCTATCCGGAAGAGGCCAGGCGGAAAGACTTTGTCGCCAAAGTGGTGGAAAATGAGGAAGAACGTTTTATCCAGACTCTCGGCAACGGCCTGCGGATTCTGCAGGATGAAATCGCCAGCCTGAAAGAGGCCGATCAAAACATTATTCCCGGTGAAACCGTTTTCAAGCTCTACGATACTTACGGTTTCCCGGTCGATTTGACGGCTGACATCGTTGAAAAGGATGGCTTCAGCCTCGACGAAGCAGGCTTTGAAACCTGCATGGAAGCCCAGCGCAGCAAAGCCCGCAAACACTGGAAAGGTTCGGGTGAAGAGGCGGTTTTGGCCATCTACAAGCAGCTGGTCGACCAGGGGATCAAATCCAACTTCAGTGGTTACCTGAAACAGGAAGACCGGGGCGAAGTCCTGGCCCTGATCCGCAACGGCGAACTGATCGACGAGGCGGTCTGCGGCGAAACCGTTGAGGTGATCACTTCCAGCACCCCCTGCTACGGTGAATCGGGTGGTCAGGTTGGTGATACCGGTGAGATGAGCACGAGCGAAGCAACCCTGAGGGTTGTCGACACCAAGAAACCGCTGCCGGACCTGCACGTGCAGGTCTGTGAAGTGGTGACCGGGGCGATCAAAGTCGGTGACGAGGCAACCATCAAGGTTGCTGGCGTACGCCGTCAGCAGATCGTCTGCAACCATACGGCGACTCACCTGCTGCAGGCAGCGCTGCAAAAGATCCTCGGCGATCACGTCAAACAGGCCGGCTCGCTGGTCACTCCGGATCGGCTACGTTTTGACTTTACCCATTTTTCCCCGGTTTCGACTGATGAGCTGATCAAAATTGAAGAAGAGGTCAACCGGCAGATCCGCGTCAACGCACAGGTTCAAAGTCGGGAGATGGCCGCTGATGCCGCTCAGGATGCGGGTGCCATGGCCCTGTTTGGTGAGAAGTACGGGGACCTGGTCCGAGTGATCAGTATCGGCGATTACAGCATGGAACTCTGCGGCGGCACCCACGTTGACGCTGCCGGAGATATCGGCCTGTTTCGGATTCTCAGTGAAGGCGGCATCGCTGCCGGCGTGCGCCGGATCGAAGCGGTCACCGGCGCTGGCGCCCTGGCCCAGGTTCACCAGCAACAGCAGATCCTGCAACGCTTGGCCTCGCTGGTCAAGAGTGATCCGCAGCAACTGGAACTACGTGTCCAGAAACTGCTTGAACAACAGAAAGAGCTGGAAAAGGAACTCGGGCAGTTGCAGGCCAAGGCGAATGCCGAGCGCAGTGGCGAACTGATCGATCAAGTCCAGGAGGTTGCCGGCATCAAGCTGTTGGCAGTCAAAGTTGCCGGCGTCGACGGCAAAGGGCTGCGCGAATTTTCCGACCAGTTGCGAGACAAACTTGGTTCCGGCGTGCTGGTGCTGGTATCAACAGCAGGAGGCAAGGTTGCTCTGCTGGTTGCCGTCAGCAAAGATCTGACCGGCAAAGTCAAAGCCGGGGAGCTGATCAAGCCGCTGGCAGAGATTGTCGGTGGTCGCGGTGGCGGCAAACCGGAATTGGCTCAGGCGGGTGGTGCCGAGGTTGAAAAAGTTGCGGCACTGCTGCAGGCAGCACCGGAAAAATTACAGCAACTGCTCGGCTGACTCCCAAGCCGGCGAAATCATTATTCTCAGCAATGTGATGATGCTGCCCCTCAACAGTTCGGGGTCGTACGCTCCTCTAAGCCCTTTTTTTCCGTAACTTTTATGTGCTATATTTCGTCTTTCGTCATTTTGATGATTGAGCGGTTTTCTCAGGAGGAGATTGATGTTTAAAGGAACCACGATCTGCTGCGTACGACGGGGAGCGGAAGTCGCCCTGGCTGGTGACGGTCAGGTCAGCCTCGGCAACACTGTGATGAAACACGGCGCCCGTAAAATCCGCTGGCTTCATCAGGATCAGGTACTGGCCGGATTTGCCGGCAGTACCGCCGATGCTTTCACCCTGTTCGAAAAATTTGAAATCAAGCTGCAGGAGTTTCACGGCAACCTGCCACGTGCCGCTGTGGCCCTGGCCAAGGACTGGCGCACCGACCGGGTTCTGCGCCGCCTCGAAGCATTGCTGATCGTCGCTGACAAAGATGTCTCGCTGGTGATTTCCGGTGCCGGAGATGTAATCGAATCGGATGACGGTGTCACCGCCATCGGTTCCGGCGGTAGTTTTGCCCAGGCAGCGGCGCGGGCCATGCTGGCCCATTCTGAGCTGGATGCGGAAAAAATTGCCACCGAGGCTCTGCGGATAGCTTCGGAAATCTGCATCTACACCAACGACAATATTTCTGTTGAGGTTCTGAAGTGACCAATTTTACCCCCAGAGAGATCGTTTCCGAACTGGATCGTTATATCATCGGCCAGCACGATGCCAAACGCGCCGTGGCAGTCGCCCTGCGCAATCGCTGGCGACGGCAGCAGGTGCAAAGTGATCTGCGAGACGAAATCGTGCCGAAAAACATCATCATGATCGGCCCGACCGGGGTCGGTAAAACCGAGATCGCCCGACGTCTCGCCAAGCTGGCTCAAGCCCCCTTTATCAAGGTCGAGGCAAGCAAGTTTACCGAGGTCGGCTATGTCGGTCGCGATGTTGAAAGCATGGTGCGCGACCTTCTGGAACTGGCCATCATCATGGTCAAGGAAGAGGAAGCGAAGGAGATACGTGTCAAGGCCGAGGATAACGCTGAGGAAAGACTCCTCGACACGCTGCTGCCCGGCGATGCTGACCACTCCCCCGATAAGCTGGAACAGCAACAGCACACCCGTGACAAGCTCCGCAAACTGCTGCGCATGGGCGAACTGGACGAGCGCTTCGTCGAACTGGAAACCGAGGTCAGCGGCATGCCGTCGATGGGCATTTTCACCCCGCAGGGGAATGAGGATATGGGAATGAACATCCAGGAGATGTTCGGCAGCATGTTCCCGAAAAAAACCAAGCGTAAGCGGATCAAGGTCAGTGAGGCGCGCAAGACGCTCATCGAGAGCGAAGCGGAAAAACTGGTCGACATGGAAAATGTCACCACCTTGGCCCGCGAGCGGACCGAGCAGACCGGCATCATCTTTATCGACGAGATCGACAAAATTGCCAGCCGTGAAGGGGTGGGTGGCCCGGAAGTTTCCCGCGAAGGGGTCCAGCGTGACATCCTGCCGATCGTTGAAGGAAGCACGGTCAACACCAAGCACGGCCCGGTAAAGACCGATCACGTATTGTTCATTGCCGCCGGGGCCTTTCATGTCAGCAAACCATCCGACCTGATCCCGGAACTTCAGGGACGTTTCCCGATTCGGGTCGAGTTGAGCAGTCTTGGCGAAGAGGAGTTTTACCGCATCCTCACTGAGCCGAAAAACGCCCTGATCCGCCAGTACCGAGAACTGATGAAAACCGAAACGATCGAACTTGAATTCAGCGACGAGTCAATCCACGAGATCGCCCGGATGGCCAAATCGGTCAATGATCGCACCGAAGATATCGGTGCCCGACGCCTGTATACCATCATGGAAAAGCTGCTCGAAGAGCTGTCCTTCAGTGCGCCGGAGTTGACTGAGCAGCAGGTCAAGATTGACGAAGAAGAAGTCCGACGATGCTTAGCCGACATCACCCAAGACGAAGATCTGTCCCGTTACATTCTATAATGTAGGGGTGCTGCTTGCCGCGCCCGGTTTGTGCTAATAATACGAAGGGCGCGGCAAGCAGCGCCCCTACAGTGGAAAGATCAATGGAAAAACTGATCGAAAAAGCCAAGGTACTGATAGAAGCCCTGCCGTGGATCAAGAATTTCTCCGGCAAAACCATCGTGATCAAATATGGCGGCAACGCCATGGTCGAAGAACGGCTGAAAGAGAGCTTCGCCCGCGACATCATCTTGATGAAATATATCGGCATGAATCCGGTGGTGGTCCACGGCGGCGGCCCACAGATCGGCAAAGTGCTTGAAGCGATGAAGATTGAAAGCCGTTTCGTACAGGGGATGCGCGTGACCGACAGCGCCACCATGGATGTGGTCGAAATGGTGCTCGGCGGGAAGGTCAACAAGGAGATTGTTGCCAACATCAATCGCCACGGTGGCAATGCGGTCGGCCTGACCGGGAAGGACGGCGACCTGATCCAGGCCCGCAAACTGGAAATGACCGCAATCAACCCCGACACCCTGACCCCGGAGATCATCGATATCGGCATGGTCGGCGAGGTCGAAAGGGTGAACCCGAAAATCATCAATGCTCTGGAAGAGAACAACTTCATCCCGGTCATCGCGCCGATCGGGATCGGCTTGAATGGCGGAACCTATAACATCAACGCTGACCTGGTCGCCGGAAAAATCGCCGGAGCGCTACAGGCGGAGAAGCTGATCCTGCTGACCGATATCGAAGGGGTCAAAGACCAGCAGGGAAAGCTGATTTCAACGATTGATGTGCAACGGGTTCCCGACCTGATCAACGACGGAACGATCTCCGGCGGCATGATCCCCAAAGCCAACTGTTGCGTCGACGCGGTTGCAGAGGGGGTGACCAAAACCCATATTGTCGATGGCCGAATGGAACACGCCTGCCTGCTCGAAATATTCACCGACAAGGGGATCGGCACGGTCATAGCGAGGTTCAAAAAATGAGCGCTTCAAAACACTGGATTGAGCGGGGTCTGACCTGCGTCGCCAAGACCTATGGTCGCTATCCGCTGGTTGCCGCAAGTGGTGAAGGTTGCTGGCTAACCGATGTCGACGGCAAAAAATATCTCGACTTTCTTGCCGGCGTCGCCGTCAATAGCTTGGGGCATTGTCATCCAAAGGTGGTCGCCGCATTGCAGGAACAGGCGGGTAAGCTGCTGCACTGCTCCAATTTCTACCATATCCCGCAACAGATTGAACTGGCAGAGCTGCTCTGCCGACATTCCTTCGGCGATCGGGTCTTCTTCTGCAACTCCGGCGCGGAGGCGAACGAAGCCGCAATGAAGCTGGTGCGCAAATACAGTGCGGAAAAACACGGTGTCAACCGCTTCGAGGTGATTACCGCGCTGGCCTCCTTCCACGGCCGCACCATCGGCACCATCAGTGCCACCGGCCAGGAAAAGGTCAGGGCCGGCTTTGCACCGATGGTCCCCGGCTTCAAGTATGTCCCCTTCGGCGACATCCAAGCCCTGCGCACGGCGATCAACCCCAACACCTGCGCCATCATGCTTGAGCCGGTCCAGGGTGAAGGCGGCGTCAATGTCCCACCGGCCGGTTATCTGCAAGCGGTCCGCGAACTTTGTGACGAAAAAGAGTTGCTGCTGGTCTTCGACGAAGTCCAGGTCGGCTGCGGCCGAACCGGCTCTCTGTTCGCCTACCAGCACGA
>JADFVC010000121.1 GCA_015222355.1 Chloroflexota bacterium
AGACTGCCGGATCCGGTGAGGAAGGCAAGATCATATTGAGCAGGAATTCGGCCGGTTTTTGTTCCTGTTGCAGCTGCCCCGAAATCACCAGTTGTGCTGACCGGTTGGCTTGCCAGCCCTGTAGTACCAGGTTCAGATCGTCAATACAGAGCAGTTCTTGCGGGCCTTCCGGCGAACGCCGATGAATTTGCAGTTTGGCATCGTGCACCCTCAGGATGTGGATGCCGAGTTCATCAGTCAGTTGATGGGCCGTGCCGCGTTCCACCCGGGTGAGAAATGGTAACCAGAGTTGCAGGCTCGGATTGTCGATATCGACTTGGTCGAGAATGATCTTCCCGTCAAACAGCGGGGCGATTTTTAACGTTGCGGTCAGGTCGGGGATCAGGGCCAGCGGGGCTGCTTCCGGGCCGATCCGCAGGTCATGAAAGCGTAGCGCGATCCCCTTGTTAAAGGTCAGCTTGCTGTAGCCGATTGCGACCGGTTGTTCCAGAGCTTTACCCAGTGTTGTTTCGAGTTCCTGTCGATAGTTGTCCAGATCGAAGTGGCTGAGGAAAATTGAAACCAAGATGACGAGGATCGCCGACAGCAACAGCAGGCCATAAATTAATCTGCGGAAAATTTTTGCCAGCGCTGAATTCATGGTTGCCGATCACTTGAGAAGGGTTGCTGTAGACAATGTTTTTGGGAATGGTAGCATCATACCGCCACTTTTTGTGCTCGGCAAGCTGCAATCCTGCCCGGGGGGCGTGGTTGCTGAACAATTCTGAACAAATCTTTACATGGGTTCGACCCCCTGATAACATGACGCGCTCGCGATTCTACAGAGTGTCGTCGCCTCGGGTTGAGCATGAACGAATCTCGCCCGCTGTAGCAGGAGTTTTCCCCGCCAATATGAAAATTAAACGGCTTGATATCATTGGCTTTAAGTCCTTTGTCGACAAGGTTTCTCTCGACTTTCAGCAGGGGATTACCGGGGTCGTTGGACCGAACGGCTGCGGCAAAAGTAATATCGTCGATGCCATCCGTTGGGCGATGGGGGAGCAGAATGCCCGGCACTTGCGCGGCCGGGTCATGGAAGATGTTATCTTCGGGGGGAGTGAAAGCCGTAAGCCGCACGGCATGGCTCAGGTTTCCATCGTTTTCGATAACAGCGCCAAGGTCTGTCCGCCCGCCTATAAAGATTATGCTGAAATCATGGTCACACGGCGTCTTTATCGGAGTGGCGAAAGTGAATATTTGATCAATAAAACCCCCTGCCGGTTGCTTGATATTTCCGAGCTGTTTATGGATACCGGGGTCGGTGCCCGGGCCTACTCAATCATTGAGCAAGGGAAGGTCGGTCTGCTGGTCAGTGCCAAGCCGGAAGAACGGCGGATGCTGATCGAGGAAGCGGCCGGGGTGACCAAATTTAAAACCCGCAAAAAAACGGCCCTGCGGAAAATGGATGCCACCAAGCAAAATCTGCTGCGCTTGGGGGATATTATTGCCGAAGTGCGTCGGCAACTCGGGAGTTTAAAAAGACAAGCCCAGCGGGCAGAAAAATTTCGCGAATACCGGGGGGAGGCCAAGCGGATTGAACTTTGTCTGGCGGGGAACCGGTTTCAGGAACTTTATCGTGAAATTGAGTTGCTGACCGGTCAGGAAAAGGAGCAGTCGACCATTCTTGCCCGGCTGGATTCCCGACTTGAAGAGGGGGATCTACAGTTCGAAGAGAGGCAGTTGCAGCTGACCCTTGCCGAAACCGAACTTAATCAGGTGCAGGAACGGGTCTATCAGCTCGCTGCGGAAATTCAGCGGGTCGAAAATGACGTGCTGCTGGCAACCCGGCAGCGTGAACATCTGTTCAATCAGGATCAGGAAT
>JADFVC010000122.1 GCA_015222355.1 Chloroflexota bacterium
AGTGCCTGACGCAGATCCGCATCCACGGACAGACGACTGCCGACATCAACCGCATGGACATAGTCGAGATAATCCTCCGGATTGATGGCATGGTGGCGGATCAAGCCCTGCAGGGTTGCCCCGTAATTTTTCCAGTAACGTCGGCGCAGACCATCGACTTCAGCCGGTGCAATGACGACAATCTCCTCCATATAGCGATTGATGCGCACATCAATCAACGAAAAAAGGTCTTTTTCCGGGGAATAGAGGGTATTGTCCAGGTCAAACAGAATAGCTTTCATCTCTTTCAACCTCACTATTTGATAATCTCGTAAAAAATCTTGAGATCGCTAAGCAAAAATTTCGTCCTCCAAGGCCTGGTGGATTTTCAGGGCTGAAGGCATACATAGTATGTCGAAGTCCTGAACATCCACTATAACGCAGGAGGGCGGACTTTTTGCGACGCCATCACTATTTCGGATTGAAATCACCACTGAACACTTCGACGGCCGGCCCGGTCATCATCACCGGTCCACCCTCCAGCCATTCCAGTTGCAGTTCGCCACCCCGCAGATGGTTGCTGATCTTTCGTTCGGTGCGCCCGGTCAACACCCCGGCAACAGCCACCGCCGAAGCCCCGGTGCCACAAGCCAGGGTTTCCCCGGCGCCACGCTCCCAGGTGCGCTGAATCACTTCCACCGGGCTGACGAGCTGCACAAATTCAACGTTGACCCGCTTGGGAAACCAGGGATGGTTTTCTATCAGCGGACCGATTTCATGCACCGGAAATTTTTCAACGTCTTCAATGAAAATCACGCAATGGGGATTACCCATCGACACGCAGGTGATCTCAAACGGTCTACCGGCCACCTCCAGAGGCACAGAGATAACCTGTTCGGCGGCAGGCCCGGTCATCGGCAGGTCGGCCCTGGTCAGTCGCGGGACTCCCATATTGACTTGCACCCGATCAATCAAACCGGAGTCGCCGAGAAACAACTGCAACGGCAAAATGCCGTTGCCGGTCTCAACACTGATCGCCAAACGGTCAACCAAGCCATGATCATGAGCATACTTGGCAACGCAGCGGATACCGTTGCCACACATCTCCGCCTCGCTACCGTCAGCATTGAACATGCGCATTTTCAGATCGGCCTGTTGCGACGGCAGGATCAGGATCAGGCCGTCTGAACCGATACCGAAATGGCGGTCACTGACTTTTTTTGCCAGTTCAGCCGGGTCGGTGAGCGACTCCTCGAAGCCGTTGATATAGACGTAATCGTTACCGGCACCCTGCATCTTCGTGAATTTCATCGCCACCCCTCTGGTCGGTTGTTGTTGACCTTTACTCTCTGATACTATAAACAGCGTCTGGAATGCTCACAATAGAATTTACGGAGATGATATGGCTTTTTTCCTAAAAACCAAACTCTGGCAGACTGGCTCCCTTGACTGGTGGGCGATGATCGACAATGAAGATGTTTACCTCGGCAGCCGGGAATTCCCCCTCCCCCCGGAAGAGGGAGATGAGTGGCTGGTGAGTTCCACCGGACATCGCTTCAAAGTTATCGAAAGCGAAATTCGCCTGATCGCCAAAGAAGAACCGGTTGAGTCACGGCAGCCCTGGTAATCGTTCGACGGGATGCCGGAGATGGATTCCTCCCCGGGGGATTTCCCGAAGACTCCGCAGGGAGCGGCGGCCGACTCGTTGATGCACCTGACCTGATCAACTTCATCAAGCCGAGGCTCAGTTGAAACGGCAAAGGCCCCCGACACGAAAAACATCGGGGGCCTTTGCTTGTCTCAGTTCAGTTAGTTTCCGTCCGGAAACGGTTCTTTCCCGCGTTTCCATATGAAAACCTGATTCATGTACATCCGAAGTTTCCGGATAGACACGAATTAAGTTTCTTCCGACAATCCCTTCAGGGCAATCAAGCGCGTCCCGGCCAGACGGTCATTCCAGCCACGTTGGTCGGCACTGGCCAGAATTGTCAAGTAACCCAGACCGACCGGCAACAGCTGCAGCAACCCGCCGACACTGCGCAAAAACGCTTGGGAAAAAAGCAATGACTCCCCGGCTAAAGTTTCCACCCGCAGCCCTACCAGCATCTTGCCAGGAGTCTGCCCGGCGAGAAAATGGAACATGGTGAAGTAGCCGAAAGCAAGAAAAAACAGCACCAGGAAATAGACAACAGACAGGTCGATCAAGGTTTCCAGAGAAGGCAACAGACTGCCGTCATTGACAGCAATGGCCGCTTCCGCAGCAATGATGAAACTCGTGCCGACAATCAACAGCAATAGCAGGTCACAGCAAAAAGCGCTGATACGACTGACCAGCGGCGGCAATAAGGCAGAACCGGCAACGGCTGGCGGCGCAATTGGCAGGTCGGGTTCAACTGTCGGACCGGCAATTTCAGGAGGGGCAGGCTCTCCCATGGTGCCGGCAGTGAGCTCTGCTGCAGCGGTCTCAACCATGGGTGTCGAGGCCTGCGGCAGCTTGCCATCTTCCTCCTGAACGGAAACCGAAAAATCGGCTAGCGGGTCTTGAACGTCTTCAACAGTTGCATTCGCTAACGGGGCAGAGTCTTCGGTGGTGGAAAAATCATCAACAACCGCGTCATCAGGATCCTTTTTAACATCGGCAGCTTTTACCCGCAGCAACCCATCGTCTTTTTCGGTGACAATCGCTAAACTCGGGTCGTTGCCGAACAAATCGGTCTCCGGAGCCCCCTCGACCTGAGGAGACTCCGGTAATTCAAAAGGGTCTTTAGGGTCCTCCTCGGTCCCTTCAGATTCTTCAAATTCAACCTCATCAGTGCTGAAAGTAAATTCCTCGGCGGTCGCCGGAGGCGGTTCAAAATCTTCCGCCTGTAAATCATCTTCAGAAGCGGTAGAGCTCGTTTCTTTACTCACTGAATCATCGGCCGGGTCGAAACCGAAATCATCATCCAACCCGGTATCTGCAGAGGAATCTTCATCCGCATCGCTTTCACCTTCTCCCGGGTCGAAAGCAAACTCTTCGCCAGTGTCGGCAGGGGCAGCCTCCTGATCCGGCGCGGGAAGGGTTTCTTCGACATCCTCATCGGCAGAAGCTTCTTCGAATAACTCATCGAAAGAAAGATCTTCATCCTCTTCACTGTCACCCATGAAGTCAAAGCCGAAATCATCCCCGGCACTGGAGACTTCTGTAACGGAGTCCTCAGCCACGGAATCGGTTGTTGCCGCAGCAACTGCCGCATCCACTGTTGCACTCTCCTCCGCCACTGCAACGGCCGGACCACCCGGCTTCACCTGCCCTGGAAAGAGGACACTCACGATCCCGAAATGCTGCTTGTGCTCAAGTAAATCCTTGCCACATTTCTTGCAGCTATCGAGATGGTCAAAACTGTTGTAGCCACACTTAGGGCATCTCATGACTCATCCTTTCTTGGGGGACAGCATCGCTGCCGCATCTGCCTTTGGCTAAATCTCCATAAAGATATTGTAAAATTGTCACAATCGCAAGTCCGGCGGTCTCGGTGCGTAAAATTCTTGGCCCCAGACTGACCGGCTGGTATCCTGCCTGCTGCGCTTTTTGAGCTTCTTCTTCGGTTATCCCACCTTCAGGCCCAACCAGAACGGCCACCTCTCGTGGTTGATTTTTCGGCAGTAATTGCTCCAGAGGCCGGGCACTCTCTTCCCAAAGCATCAGTTTTAAATCTGCCGCGACCATCGCCAAAGAATCCTCCAGAGAGGAACTCAACAGCAGTTCAGGCAGGTGTGGTTGGCCGCATTGACAAGCAGCCGACTGAATAATTTTTCCCCAGCGCTCGAGCCGTTTCTGCTGCCGCTCAGCCTTCAGCTGTCCGACACTCCGGGCCATCC
>JADFVC010000123.1 GCA_015222355.1 Chloroflexota bacterium
GCGCAACGGGATAATCGGCAGGCGCGGCGGGAGCATGTCGCGCGCCAGCACCAGGCCCTCGTCCGGGATGGCATTGATGTCGGCATCGGTTTCAACCTCAATTTCATATTCTATCGATTCATCATGGTCTTCAAAATTATCATGCATCTAGAATTGCTCCTGGATAATTTTTAAACAACAGCGGCCCGATTTTCTGCTGCGACCGCTGAAAAGTAAGCCTCGAACATCCAATTTCTCGCAACGGTCCGTCAAGCCCGACAGCCTCCCGGGAAAGATAGTAATAACAGAGTCGAACTGTCAACATTACAATAGCGAAAATCGTTGCGAAAGTGGTCCGATTTTCCAATATTTCTTTTTGTTAAAAGCTATGGAATAATCCGGAACGTATTTTTCCCGAGAAAGGCCTTCCATGTCCGAGCAAAAACAACGTGTCTATCTGGTCGACGGCTCCTCCTATATTTACCGTGCCTATTATGCGATCCGCCACCTCTCCAATTCGAAAGGTGAGGCGACCAACGCGGTTTATGGTTTTACCAACATGCTGCTCAATCTGGTGCGGGATGAAAAGCCGGATCGTCTGGCGGTGATTTTCGATGCCAAAGGGCCGACTTTTCGCAAAGAGCTCTACCCTGAATACAAAGCGAACAGAAGTGCCATGCCGGAAGACCTGGTGCCGCAGGTCCCGTTGATTAAAGAGATCGTGCGGGCTTTCAAGGTGCCGGTGCTGGAACAGGTTGGGGTTGAAGCCGATGACATCATCGCCACGCTGGCGAAACAGTACGACGAACAGGGGCTGGATGTGGTCGTGGTCACCGGCGACAAGGATTTGATGCAGGTTGTCAGTGACCGGGTCTGCCTGCTTGACACCATGAAGGGGAAAGTCTCCCGCCGCGAAGAGGTGATCGAGCGTTTCGGTGTGCCACCGGAGCAGGTCCTCGAAGTGTTGGGATTGGCCGGAGACACCTCCGACAATATTCCGGGAGTTCCGGGAATCGGTGAGAAGACGGCCAGCGGTCTGATTCAGGAGTTTGGCAGTATCGAGAACCTGCTGCAGAATATCGACAAGGTCAAGGGGAAAAAGCGCCGGGAGAATCTGCGTGAATACGGTGAACAAGCCAGATTGTCACGCCGGCTGGCCGACCTTGTTTATGATGTCAAGCTCGCTGTAACCCTCGATGACTTGGTCCTTGTTGCGCCGGATCGTGAGGCCCTGAGCCAGTTGTTCAAAAAACTCGAATTTCACAAACTACTTCAGGAATATTCAGCGGTACCGCAGCAGGAAAGCAGTGGCGAAAATTACCAGACAGTGCTGAGCGAGGCCGAACTGGATGAGCTGGTTGTCAGGCTGAAAGCTGCCGGGCGTTTTGCCATCGATACCGAGACGACCAGCCTGGTGGCGGTGCAGGCCGAGTTGGTCGGGCTGTCTTTCGCCATCGAAGCGGGGCACGGCTGGTACCTGCCGGTTGGACATATGTATCTGGGCGTTCCCGAACAGCTGCCGAAGAAACTGGTGCTGGAGACATTGCGACCATTGTTGGAAGA
>JADFVC010000016.1 GCA_015222355.1 Chloroflexota bacterium
GATCTGATCAGAGATCGGGACGGGAAGGTTGTCGCCATTCTGGCGCTGGAGGTCAATGCCGAGGAGGCGCTACGGCCGGTTCTGAATGCCGGTGAGGGACTCGGGGAGCGGGGCGAGGTCCTGCTGGTCAATCAACGGGCGCAGCTCCTCACCCCGTTGAAATATCCCCCGGCTGGCGGAGGGCTGGCGAAAGCCTTGGAATACCGGGTTGAGACCGAACCGGCAGCACGGGCGGCGCGGGGCGAAAATGGTCATGTCGAGGCCAGGGATTACCGCGGGGTGTCGGTTCTGGCCGCCTATCGCTACCTGCCCATCACTCCGGAATGGGGCTGGGGAATGGTGGTCAAGGTCGATAGTGAATTGATTTTTGCGCCATTTCGCCGGGACCTGACCGAGGCTTTCTGGCTCGCTCTCTGCGGGGTGCTGATCGTTATCTTTTTCACCACCGTCCTGGCGAGGAATGTCACCCGGCCGATTCTGCTGCTCGGCCAGTCTGCCGAAGATTTCGCGGCCGGGGATTTTTCCGTGCGCAGCGGTTTGCAACGGAGCGATGAGATCGGCAGCCTGTCCGCCGTATTCGACGTTATGGCCGATACGGTGGAAAAGACCATGGTCGAACTCGAAGATCAGGCCGCCAGGCTGCAGGAAACCGCGGCAGCCCTTGAGGCGCGGCAGGAATCCCAAACGAATGCCCTCACCATCTCGGCCGCCTTGGCAGCCTCGGTGACCCTGGATGAACTTCTCGAAAGAGGCCTCAATGAACTGATGCTGGTTACCAGAAGCCAGGTCGGTGCCATCTATCTGGCGGATAAACAGGCTCCGGGGAGATTCAGCCTGGCGAAGCAGAGTGGCGTGGCTCCGGAGACATCGCTCCAGAAAGAGGTCCTACTCGGCCAGGGGAGCCTTGGCCTGACCGCGCAACGTCGAGTTGTCGAGGTCTTGCAGGATATCCCGCAGCAGACCAGATTCTCTGTCGCGACCATTGCCGGCGAAAAAATGCCGAACAGCATCGTGAATGTGTCACTGGTGCTGCACGACGAGGTGGTCGGCATTGTCGCGCTGGCCAGCCTTTACCCCATCGGGCCAGGGCCGATGGAAGCTATCGAGATGACCCGGAGGCAGCTTGCCACCGCTATCAGCAATGCCCTGACGCATGCGGAAACGAAGCGTCTGGCGATCGATCTGCAGACAAAGAACGAAGAGCTTCAGGTTCAATCGGAAGAGTTGCAGGCGCAATCCGAAGAGATGCGGGCGCAGACGGAGGAGCTGGTCGCGCAGCAGAAGCAGGTCGAGGAGGCGGATCGCCTGAAATCGGAGTTCCTTTCCAACATGAGTCACGAACTCAGGACCCCGCTGAACAGCATCATGGCTCTCTCCCAGTTGATGATCTCAAGAGGGCCGGGCAAAAATCCCGAAGAGGAAGCGGAATATCTTGCGATTATCGAACGCAATGGTCGCAACCTGCTCAATCTGATCAACGATATTCTCGATATCTCCAAGATTGAGGCGGGGCGGATCGAGATCCATCCGAGCGATATCGATATCAGCCGACTCCTCGACTGGACGCTGGAGACGGTGCGCCCCCTGCTTGATGAGAAGGGTCTTGAGCTGAACATCAGGTCTTTCAAGGCGCTGAAGCTCTGTTCCGATCAGGATAAGGTGCAGCAGATTCTGCTCAACCTGCTGTCCAACGCGATCAAATTCACCGCTCAGGGTGAGATCGAGGTGTCGGTCAGCAAAGGTGGCAACTGGGGGGTCGCCTTCGCCATCCGGGATACCGGGATCGGCATTGCCGAGCAGGATATGGCCCATATCTTCGATGAGTTCCGCCAGGTTGACGGGTCGACCACCCGGCGGCACGAAGGGACCGGTCTGGGGCTGGCCATCTGCAGGAAACTGGCCCGGGCTCTTGGCGGCGATATCACGATTAGCAGTGAGGTGGGGAAGGGGAGCACCTTCACCCTGACCTTGCCGAGCCGTTTTGCTCCGCAACCTGCCGCGCTGGAGCCGTTGGGTGAAAAGGTTGTGCCGGTTGCCGAACTCCCGACGGGGGCGGTGCCGGAAGCGGCAAGCCCTGCGCCCGCTGACGCAGTACATCCGCAGGTGCTGGTCGTGGAGGATAACCCGGTGGCCTCCTTGCAGATCCGTTCGGCGCTGGAAGAGCATGGCTATCGCGTCCAATCCGCCTCCGGCGGCGAAGAGGGACTCGCCTGCGTCCGCGCCCAGGCGCCGGACGGTATCGTGCTCGATCTGATGATGCCCGGCATCGACGGTTTTGAAGTTCTGGAACATATCCGCTCGACGCCGGAGACCGCCACCCTGCCGGTCCTGATTCTCACCGCCAAAGAACTGACCGCCGAGGATCGTGCACGGCTGAGCCATAACAATATCAGCCAGCTTATCCAGAAGGGGAGTGTCGACCGGGAGCAACTGGTGGCCGCCGTCGATCGCCTGACCCGGCGACATATCGAGCCTGAGGCAATACCGGAAAAGATCCCGCTTGCACGCGCGGGGCAGGCTGCGATCCGCTGGAAAGATACCGGGCAGAGGCCGATTCTGATCGTCGAAGATAATCCAGACAACCGCCTGACCCTGCAGGCCCTGCTTGATGAGCTGGGCTATCGGCACATTGCCGCCGAAGATGGCGCGCAGGCGGTGCGCGTCGCTCGGGAGGAAAGCCCGGCGCTGATCCTGATGGACATACATCTGCCGGTGCTCAGCGGGCTGGATGCCACGCGCCAGATCAAAAGCGATCCCTCTTTCCGCGAGATCCCGATCATCGCTCTGACCGCCCGGGCCATGAAAGGCGACCGGGAAAATTTCTTGGTGGCAGGGTGTGATGACTATCTTGCCAAGCCCATTGCCCCCGAAGCGTTGGCAAAGATCCTGAATAAATGGATGGGCAGCGAGGATAGCCAGGAGTGAGGACCGCAATGAATAAAGAAGCCCCGAAACTTCTGCTGGTGGATGACAACCCGGACAATCGGTTCGTTCTGCAACAGGTGATTTGCCAGTACCTGCCCCAATGCGAAGTGGTAACGGCTGGTAATACCCGGGAGGGTCTGGCGGCGGCCGCGACCCTGGAGTTGGATGGGGCCTTAATCGACATGCAGATGCCCGGAATGGACGGCATCGAGATGTGCCGGCGGCTCAAGACCGAAGAGGCGACGGCCCGCATTCCGGTGATTCTCATGACCGCCCACCACTCCACTCCGGAACTCAGGGCGCAGGGCCTTGAGGCAGGCGCCGACGATTTCATCGTTCGACCGATCGACAATCTCGAGCTGATCGCCCGGATCAAGACCATTTTGCGTTTGAAGCGGGCAGAGGACACCCTGCGCGCCACCAACCTCGATCTCACCAAACTGGTGGACCAAAAAACCTCGGCCCTGCGTGATTATCAAAAGGCGGTCGAGGCCTCTCAAGACTTGGTCGTTACCGTCAACACCCAATACGTTTACACGGTCGCCAACGATGCCTTCCTGAAATACCATGGTCTCGAGCGCAACGAGGTGGTGGGGTGCTCAGTTTCGGAGGTCTTGGGCGAAGGGGTCTTTGCCGAGATCAAGCCCCAACTCGATCGGTGCCTGGCGGGCGAA
>JADFVC010000017.1 GCA_015222355.1 Chloroflexota bacterium
ATACCGAGATCTGTGTTGACGCAGACTGGGTGGCATTGACGGCATCACGGACCACATCGGCCGAAGTGGCATTGTCAGCAATCAGGCTGATGGTGGAAGCTGATGCACGCTTCAGAGTTTTGATCAGAATCTGGTTGTCCTGGCGATACTGCATGAGTTGACTGAAGGTACGTTCCAGTTCTTTGGTCAAAGATTCGACAGCATTGAAAAGGCGCAAACGGGTGATGCTTCCGGAAAGTTGCGAGGCAAACAGTTTGAGGGTATCGACATCGTCCTCGTCCAAGGGGCTCCCAGTCATTTTGTTATCAACGGTCATGATCATTTCAACAACACCGCTAACGATCACCGGGCAAACCAGAAAACATTTTGAACGCAGGGCTGAAACACTATCACAGGGTGGTTTAAGCCGAAAATCAGGAGGCATCAGGGAAATATCATTAATCAGATAATGCCGCATCTCAGAGACCGCTTTATAGAGGACACCAGCCCGATCATCGAGAGGTATCATCACCGAAGTATCTGTTGCCCCATCATCACGATTCAGGCAACTTGACAGGCGAAGCTCTTTGAGTTCGTGGTCAACTAAAAGGATGTTCACTCGATCATAATCGACAACCTCTCTCAAACCGTTTCCGGTTAAAGCCACCAGCTCCTGAAAATCCGTGGTTTTTAAAATGCCTGCGCTGATCGCGTGAAAATTTTCGATACGGGCATTCAATTCACGATATTTTCGTTCAAACTCCTCCTTCTGGCTGGCTACAGTGATATTCATTTCATTGAGTTTCGCCGCCCGGGTATGGATTTGTTCGGCAGCCCGACCGATAAAATATCCGAAAGTCCCCAAGACTACGGCCGTACCTCCGCCCATATAAATAAATAAGGCAATATTAATGTTACTCAACAGGACATTGCCAATGGTTTGTTGCCAGATCGACAACGTGGGGTCATAAAACACCACCAAACGCACCAGCATCCAACCGATCGGCGCAGAAACCCCGAGCAAAAAACCAGCGAGAGAATAAAGGACACTGCGATTAATGGAACCGGTACTTTTCGCAGCACTGCTTTCGGTAATGAGAGAAAAAATATTTGTCATTAGATGCCCTGCTCTTTAAGCAATCATCAATAAAATCAACGACCGACCATAATTCCAAGAGATTCAGCCGTCGCAACCAGTTCACCCGCGGGATCAACCAGATTGAGTTGAGAAATCGCACTGGCAATTTCAACATCCACAACCTTGCGCCCGCGCAATGCGACCATCCGGCCGAACTTCTTTTGTGCGATAAGCTCAACAGCCTTGACGCCAAACCGTGAGGCAAGAATCCGATCATAAGGTGTCGGTGAACCACCTCTCTGCAGATGCCCCAAAGTCACGACCCGGGTTTCCATATCCAACTGAGCAGTAATTTGTTGTGCTACAGCATGCCCAATTCCACCCAGCCGTTCAACACCAAAATTTTCTGCGGCAGTCTGTAACACAACTTTGTTTCCTTCCGCGGCAACAGCTCCTTCGGCAACGACCACAATTGAAAAGCGACGGCCCCGACCCCTGCGCCGTTCAATTGCGGCACAGATACGGTCGACAGAATAAGGAATTTCAGGAATCAAAATAACATCTGCCGAACCGGCAATTCCCGATTCCAGAGCAATCCAGCCGGCATCCCGCCCCATCACTTCGACAACCATAACCCGATGATGACTTTCTGCCGTCGAATGCAGGCGATCGAGAGCTTCGGTGACAATGGCCACTGCGGTTCGATAACCAAAGGTCACATCCGTTGCCCGCAGATCGTTATCGATCGTTTTCGGTACGCCGATGACCGGCAAACCTTTTTCATAAAGACCCAGGGCAATTTTTAAAGTTCCGTCGCCACCAACAGCGATCAAAACCTCGGCACCCGACTTTTGAAACCCTTGCAGGACGCTATCGGAGATATCCTGAAGTTCAATTTTTCCATTAACAGTCACCGGATAACTGAAAGGGTTACCACGGTTACTGGTCCCCAGAATCGTACCACCTCGCGGCAGAATTCCACTGACAGAATCAAGGGTTAAATCCCGCGTGCGAATCTTGCCAATCAGCCCCTCAAAACCGTCCTCGATACCAAGCACTCGCCAATTGTGCAAACCAACTGCGGAACGCACCACACCACGAATGACGGCATTCAATCCGGGACAATCACCACCTCCGGTCAGTATTGCCAGGGTATTACTCATCGCTTCACCTTTGATGTTTACCGTTTATCTGAACCGGCAGGTTTGTCTGTTGCTATTGCCAGGGTGGCGAAACCTGCCATCTTCGCTGCATCCATCAACTGAATGACTTTGCCGTGCAGTGCATCCCGGTCTGCCATCAGTAAAAAAGTCATTTTATTTGTCCGATCGCCGTAGCTGTTCAGTTCATGTAATAAATCGGCCAGAGAAATTTTTTCACGTTTTAAATAGATGTCACCGTTCGCAGACAAATAGACCTGAATCTCCAGACTGTCTTGTCTTATCTGTTGAGCAGAGGACTCGGGAAGATTGATTTTCAGCCCAGGTTTTTCAATAAAGGTCGTTGATATCATAAAGAAAATCAATAACAAAAAGACAACGTCGATCAACGGGGTCAATTCAACGCGGGGCTCTTCAATCGTGCGACGACGAAATCCCATAACTTTATCTTCCGACCAGATCGACGACCCGCATGGTCAATTCTTCCAACGCCAGCGTTAACTGTTCAGCACGGCTGGAAAGGTAACGATGGAGCAGGATCATCGGTACGGCAACCGATAATCCTGCAGCGGTGGTAATCAAAGCCTCCGATATTCCCCCACCCAGTGTCATCGGGGTTCCCACCCCTTCTGTGGCAATAACGTTAAATGCCTTGATCATCCCCAGCACGGTACCAAGCAGGCCAAGCAGGGGCACGACGGTCGCGATGGTTCCGAGCAAACCGAGATAGCGCTGAAAAGAAATCGATACACGCTCACCCACCTCTTCAGCGAGTTCTTTCAGGTGTGCCCGGTTATTCCCTCGATTGGTCAAAACGACCAGCAGAACATTCGCCAGTGGCGTGTTCCTGCTTTCACACAGTGAAACTGCCTCAAGAGGTTTATCTTCCTGAAGAAAACGACAAACGTCTTCAAATAAGGGACGGAAACTGCGCCGAATATGAAAAAAAGTTTTGATTCGTTCGAGAAAAATTGCCCAACCAATCACCGAACAGACCAGGATCGGGTACATCAATGGGCCGCCTTTTTGAAAAATATCAATCATTTCAAACAATTCCTCAGGCCATCAGAATGAATTTAAAAAAGATACCACAAAGATGAAAAGGCTCCAAGAGTTGATTATCCGTCGAGAGCAATGATTTCCCCCTCAATCCGGGAACCCAGGATTAAAATACCGATCGTATGATTTTTAGCGCTACGGCGATCTGTCGGACTACCAGGGTTAAAAAGCAACATTGGGCCGACATATCGACAGACCGGCATGTGACTATGGCCAAAAACCAGTGCATCCGACGGCTGGCCTTGAAAACTCTGCAAAACATGCTTTTCGATATCTTTACTGGAACCCCAGCCATGAATCATACCAATCAGTTTCCCGCCAATTCGCACAACCCGGCTTTCCGGCACCCCGCAGCTTGTAAGGTCCATATTCCCACGCACAGCGTACCAGGGAAGCCGATAAAAACAGCTCTCCAATGCAGGGATAACCGTATCTCCGGCATGCAGAATCGCTGCTACGTCGGCAAAATGCCCAGCAAGCAACTGGTCGGCGAATCGCTGGGCCATCACTAGATCTGAAAAGTGCGTATCTGACAGAACACCGATTTTCACTTGGGCATCTCCCTTATATCGCATAATATATTCAGCTAATTTCACCGCATCTATAGGCTAATTTTAGCCACAAGCTGTCTAATCTTCACCACATTTAGAACTAAATTATTACCATATGATGCACGCAGAGCACCTAACTTATTGAAATATTACAACTAAAAAAAATTCTAAATTTTGGCATCAGCATTGCGTCAGAAGAAAAAGCAGTTATATTTTAATTGGGTAGCAAATCTTGTTGACTTTTTTAGCAAGACTGTAGTTTTTTACTTAAAGTGTAATTTGTGGCTGATTCAGAACAACCAAGGAGAGGTCACCCCAACCCCTTCACTCAAGAGTCTCAAAACAAAACTCTCTATCAGGAGGACACATTCTCATGTCAATGCGTCAAGAAGCCCTCGATTATCACAGTACCGGGCGAAAAGGTAAAATCGAAGTTATCACCACCAAGCCCTGTGCTACCAGTCACGATCTTTCCCTCGCTTACAGTCCCGGGGTTGCCGAACCCTGTCTGGAAATCGAAAAAAACCCGAATGATGCCTATAAATATACCGCGAAAGGAAACCTGGTTGCAGTTGTTTCCAACGGCACTGCGGTCCTCGGCCTTGGTGATATCGGCGCACTGGCCGGCAAACCGGTCATGGAAGGAAAAGGTGTTCTGTTCAAAAGTTTTGCCGATGTTGACGTTTTTGATATCGAACTGAACACCAAGGATTCTGATGAACTGATTCGCACCGTTAAACTGCTGGAACCTACTTTTGGCGGGATCAACCTGGAAGACATCAAAGGCCCGGAATGCTTCTATATCGAGGAGAAGCTCAAAGAGATTATGGACATTCCGGTCTTCCATGACGATCAACATGGGACGGCAATTATTTCGGCCGCCGGAATGCTCAACGCCCTGGAAATTATCGGGAAGGATGTTACGAAGGCAAAAATCGTTGTCAATGGTGCCGGTGCCGCCGGTATTGCATGTGCCAACCTCGCCATCACCATGGGGATCGATAAAAACAATGTCATCCTCTGTGATACGAAAGGCGTCATTTACAAAGGCAGAACAGTCGGGATGAACGAGTACAAGGAACGTCTGGCAGCGGATACAGAGGCCAGAACCCTCGCCGATGCAATGGTTGGTGCCGATATTTTCTTCGGCGTCTCGGTCAAAGGCGCACTGTCTTCTGAAATGCTCAAATCGATGGCGAAAGATCCGATCGTCTTCGCCATGGCCAACCCGGATCCGGAAATTACTCCGCCGGAAGCCAAGGCGGTCCGTGATGATGTTATTATCGGAACAGGTCGCTCCGACTATGTCAACCAGGTCAATAATGTCCTTTGTTTTCCCTTCCTGTTCCGTGGTGCCCTCGATGTTCATGCCAGTGCCATCAACGATGAAATGAAACTGGCCGCAGTAAAAGCCCTGGCTGACCTGGCCAAACTTGATGTTCCCGACTCAGTGCGCAGGGCCTACGCCGGTGAGGACATTCAATTCGGCCGCGAATATGTTATCCCGAAACCCTTCGATCCACGCGTTCTGCTTTATGTTGCTCCAGCTGTTGCCCAGGCTGCAATGGATTCAGGGGTTGCTCGCCGCCCGATCCAGGATATGCAGAAGTACCGCGAAACACTTGAAGCACTGCAGAGTCGCTCCAAGGAAATCATGCGGACCCTGATCAATAAAGCGAAAGCAAATCCGAAGCGGATTGTCTTCCCTGAAGGTGAAGAAGACAAAATTCTGCGGGCGGCACAAATTATCATCAAAGAAAATATTGCCACACCGATTCTGCTTGGGAATGAAGATGAAATCCGTAGACGGATTGCTGATCTCAATCTGAATCTTGGTGATGTTGAAATTATCGACCCGACAACCTTTGATAAACGTAAAGAATATATCGATACGATGTTCGAACTGCGCCAGCGTAAAGGTGTCACTCGTGCCGGGGCCAAGCGGCAGATGAAATCCAACAACAACTTTTTCGGGGCAATGATGGTCCAACAGGGCGATGCCGACACCATGCTTTCAGGCATCAACCATCACTACCCGGAAACCATCAAGCCTTCTTTGGAAATCATCGGCAAGCAGGACAAGCTTTCTAAAGTTCATGGCATGTACATGATGGTTTTCAAGAAAAAGGTTGTCTTTATTGCTGATGCCACCGTGGCAATCGATCCGACGGCGGAAGAATTGGCAGAAACCGCTATTCTGGTTGCTGAAAAAGTCCGTCAGTTTGATATTGAGCCGAAGGTGGCCATGCTTTCTTTTTCCAACTTCGGGAGTACCATCCATCCGTTGACCCTGAAAGTCAAAAAAGCCACCGCCCTGGTCAAACAACAGGCCCCTGATCTGGTTGTTGATGGTGAAATTCAGGCTAACGTTGCCCTTGATCCGGGGTTGACAGAAGCTCAATATCCCTTCTCAATGTTGAAAGGTGACGCTAACGTTTTTATTTTCCCGGATCTTCAGTCCGGCAATATCAGTTACAAACTGCTCAACAAGTTAGGCGGTGCTGAAGCGGTCGGTCCGATCCTGGTGGGAATGAAAAAACCGGTACACGTACTGCAACGGGGTGATGACGTTGCTGATATCGTTAACATGGCAGCAGTTGCCGTCGTTGATGCTCAGGAAGCAGGCAACTAAGTCTAAAGCTTCACTAATCAAGTTACGCCAAGCGGGAGCTTCCATGGAGGAAGCTCCCGCTTTTTTTCGATCAACTTCCAATCAAAGGTTATAATTGTTAAGATGCAACGTCACTTAAGCAGTAATTTTTGTCAGCTTGTAAATAAGATGTACTCGCAAAAAGTCGGAAAGTGCCTTTTTCTGTCATTCCCGCGCAGGCGAGAATCCAGAGATTTCAAATGGTTGCGTGTATGCCGGATACCCGCTTTCGCGGGGACGACGACTTTTTACGAGACCATCTTAAAATGTCCAGTTGAAAGAGAATCGCTATGAGATATTGCAGCACCCGCGGCAAAATACATGGATTAAGTTTCACCGAAGCTGTCATGATGGGCCTGGCAGATGATGGAGGACTCCTCCTCCCTGAAAAAATCCCTGTATTATCAAAAGACGAGTTGCAAAAACTTAGCGAACTTCCCTACCCTGAGCTTGCCTTTCAGGTCATTTCCAGATATGCCACCGATATACCGGCAAAAAACTTAAAAGACCTCATCGATCGCTCATACGCCAGTTTTGAACATCCGCAAATTACTCCGCTTGTGAAACAGGATGATCTGTATATTCTGGAACTGTTTCACGGCCCGACTCTCGCATTTAAAGATGTTGCTCTTCAGTTTCTCGGTAATTTATTCGAATATTTTCTACTCAAAAGCGGTCAGCGAATGAACATTATCGGCGCGACCAGCGGCGATACCGGTAGTGCGGCAATTTATGGTGTGCGCGGCAAAAAAAACATTAATATTTTTATACTCCATCCGCAAGGACGGGTTTCGCCGATCCAGGAACTGCAGATGACAACAGTTCTGGATGACAATGTTTTCAACCTTGCTGTCGAAGGCAGCTTTGATGATGCGCAATCGATTGTCAAAGAGATTTTCGGAGATCTCGACTTTAAGGAGCGTCATGCCCTTGGCGCGGTCAATTCCATCAACTGGGCACGGATCCTGGCTCAGGTCGTCTACTATTTCTACGCCTGGTTCAGAGTCAAGAGGGAGACCGACTGCAGCGGAATCGAGGTTTCGGTTCCCACTGGAAATTTCGGCGATATCTTTGCCGGGTATATTGCCAAACAAATGGGCGTTCCGATCAGTCGTCTGATTTTAGCGACCAATTCCAATAACATTCTCAGTCGTTTTATCAACGATGGGGACTATTCGACAGCAAATGTTCACCATTCTCTTTCCCCATCAATGGATATTCAGATTGCCAGTAATTTTGAGCGTTACCTCTATTACTTACTCGATTGTGATGCTGAAAAAGTTGTACAAGCTATGGACAAATTCCACAAAGACGGCAAACTCAGTTTTACGGACACACAAAAGGAACGTGTCAAAAAAGAATTTGCTTCTTCCTCAATCGATGACAATGAAACAATCGAGACCATCAGTACTTTCCATAAAAAAACCGGATATACTCTCGATCCGCATACGGCAGTCGGTGTTGCGGCTGGAGAAAGAGTCAGAAACACAGCTTATCCACTGGTTTGCCTTGCCACAGCGCACCCGGCAAAATTTGGCGATGCGGTTAAAAAAGCGATCGGTTCCGACCCGGATCTTCCCCCCGCATTTATCGGATTAGCGTCCCGCGAAAAGAAAGTTGTCACCATTCCCGCAAATATGGAACGGGTTAAAAAGTTCATTTCGGAGAATGCTATCTGAACGTGTCATGTTTCGATTGCAATCCTGACAAAGTTCCTCGTTAAAGTTTTAATCCGGCTCCGACTATAGGAGTTCTGGAACTCGCTGACAGCAGTGTCAACCTTGCTGTACGCCCATGGGTCAAGAGTGGCGACTACTGGCCGGTTCTGTTCGACATTCAGGAAGCTGTTAAATTGCGCTTTGATGCAGAGGGAATATCGATTCCTTATCCACAGCAGGATGTGCATATAGTTAACAAAACTGCCGCATAAATCATCTCAAAAAGGCGCTGGTAAAAACCAGCGCCTCATCCTCCGCACAAAAAAACCGCATACAGTATACATCTTTACGTGTCTTCTCATCTTTCATGAAAACATGAAAACATCCAGATAACCAAGATGTTACAAACTCAGAAAGAGCTTGAAATACACCTCCAGCCTTGCTATATACAGCATTCATGTATGTTGTCAGAGTTCTCAGGGATCTCCCTCGTTCCTCGTTAGAACTTTGCTATCTGTTATTAAACGTTCGTAGCCATGCTGATATTCATTATATGGCCCTTCCACAAAGAATCAGGAGGCAAAATGCAAAAGCAATCGGTAACCTATCTGTCCACACTGCTTGCAGTCCTTTTTTGCGGGCTGATGATCTTCGCAGGCAGCGCACTCGCTGAAACGGTATTGAGTGTCGATGATTGTGCCAAGTGTCATGAGCTTCAACCACGCGAAATTGATGAGGCTGGAGCCGCGCACAAAGATGCAATCGACTGCCTGGAGTGCCATACCGGACACCGTCCCAGCAGTCCTGCCAATATCCCGGCCTGCAGCGTGTGTCACTCAGGAACCACACACTATGAGCTGGAAAGCTGCATGATCTGTCACAATCCGCACCAGCCGATGCGGATTGTTCTCGAAGGTGACCTGAAAGCTGAATGTTTAACCTGCCACACTGAGCAAAACGAACAACTGGTTGCAAACCCGAGCGCACACACCGATGTTGCCTGTAACTTCTGTCATGCAGATACCCACGGGGCAATTCCGGCGTGCTCCGTCTGCCACGACGCCCACTCTGACCAAATGGTTCAGGACGATTGTGCCACCTGTCACGAGGTTCACCAGCCAATGGTTCTCAATTATTCGGACAGCACGCAAAACATTCTTTGCGCCGCATGTCACGAAGACGCCAATGACCAGCTTATGGCAAGCAAAACCCTGCATCACGATGTCACTTGCGTGACCTGCCACACCGACACACACAAAATGGTTCCCCAGTGTAGCGATTGTCACGATCTACCTCACGCAGCGGGAATACATGCCAAGTTCCCGGAATGCGGCAGTTGCCACAACACTGCTCATGATCTGAACAATTTTTAGTGGCTAAACAACTCAACAGGATAGGCAAATGAGCAACCACATACAGACAAAAAAGCTGATCACTATCAGCATGATGGTACTTATTGCGGCAACTCTGCTGGTTGCCGGGACGGCCTCAGCCCAGCAAACGGCAATGCGGGACAATTTACCCGCAGTCAATGCGTCACTCTATGCAGCTGAGCCAATACCACTGACGGTAGATCAGTGTGGTCAGTGCCACACTCGGCATTTCAGTGATCTGAAACAGGCTGGTGGTAAACACCAATTTGACTGCCGTGAATGTCATGAAGTCTTCCATGCTTATAATCCACCGAGAAATAACTATGCGGAAATCATGCCTCTATGTGCCACCTGTCACGGTCAGCCGCATGGGGATAAACATGTTGAATGTATCAACTGCCATGAAAACCCGCATGCACCCAAACGTGTCCCGATGACCCACATGTTGGAGGGGATCTGTTCTGACTGCCACGGGCCGCAAGCAGTTGAATTACAGGATTTCCCCAGCAAGCACACAGAACAGGCATGTAACAGTTGCCACCACAGCCGACACGGCTATATTCCTGTGTGTGCAGAATGTCACGAACCACATTTTGCAACCCAAGCCGAGGCCACC
Source organism: Chloroflexota bacterium (assembly GCA_015222355.1). Classification (GTDB taxonomy): domain Bacteria; phylum Desulfobacterota; class Desulfuromonadia; order Desulfuromonadales; family Geopsychrobacteraceae; genus Malonomonas. The sequence continues at coordinate 10,125 of JADFVC010000017.1, forward strand.
TGCATGCAATGTCACCCGGTGCATCAACCGCGGACAATTGCCTTGGCAGCCGATGTTGATTTGCAAACCTGTGATGCCTGCCACGCAGATATTTACGCCACCTGGGGCGGGACACCAAGTAAACACGCTGAGGTCAGTTGTGCAGAATGTCATACGGAACACGGGCTGATACCTGCCTGCAGTAACTGCCACGAGACTCCTGCAACACATAACGAAAAACTCATGGCGATGTTCCCGAACTGTCTCGATTGTCACCTGGACGTTCATGATCTGCCAGTGAAAAAGTGATCATAACAAAATCCTGATCGCTGTTAATATGCGGCCTCATCAATGACGATGAGGCCGTTTTTTTTTATCTGAAGTGAATGTTTTTGAGCGCCATCAGTTACACGCCACGTTTCAAAGTAAAAACCTTTCTTCCTATAACGCAAAAAGGCCCTCGGCTGAATGCCAAGGGCCTTTTTTTGCTGTTGCGCGAAGAAGTAATTCAGCAATCAAAATAAAGTGCAAACTCTTCTGGACAAGGACGCATCCGGACAGGATCAACTTCTGCTTCTCGCTTGTAGCTAATCCACATTTCAACGACATCTTCAGTAAAAACATCGCCTTTGAGCAGGAAGTCATGATCGTTTTCCAGATTTACCAAAGCGTCTTCCAGTGAAGAAGCAACGGTTGGGATATCTTCTAATTCTTCAGGAGAAAGACCGTAGATATCCTTATCGAGCGGTTGCCCCGGATCAATCTTGTTCTCAATGCCGTCGAGACCTGCCATCAACTGAGCGGCAAATGCCAGATAACCGTTAGCAGAAGCATCGGGGGTACGGTACTCAACCCGTTTGGCTTTTTCATTGTTGGTGACCGGAATCCGCAGGGAAGCGGAACGATTACGGTTAGAATAAGCCAGATTGACCGGAGCTTCATAACCTGGCACAAGTCGCTTGTAACTGTTGGTTGTCGGGTTGGTGAAAGCACAGAGAGCCTTGGCGTGCTTCATGATGCCACCGATATAATACATGGCCATCTTCGACAGGCCACCGTAGCCGTCACCGGCAAAGAGGTTCTTGCCATCTTTCCACAGGGACTGATGGCAGTGCATACCGGAACCGTTATCATTGAAGATTGGCTTCGGCATGAAAGTGGCGGTTTTTCCATTACGGAAAGCAACGTTCTTGATGATGTACTTGAACCACTGCAAGTTGTCGCCCATCTGCAGCAGGCTGTCGAAACGCATATCGATTTCAACCTGACCGCCGGTGGCAACTTCGTGGTGTCCACACTCAATATGCAGACCGTTTTGCTGCAGAACAGCCATCATCTCATTACGCAGATTAACCATGCTATCGGTCGGTGCACAGGGGAAGTAGCCTTCCTTGTGACGTGGCTTGTAACCGAGGTTCGGGAATTCCTCGCGGCCGGTGTTCCAGATCCCTTCAACAGAATCAACGGAGTAGAATGACTCATTGGTGGTAGACGCATAACGGACATCATCAAAGACGAAACACTCAGGCTCGGGACCAAAGTAAGCAGTATCGGCGATACCTGTCGACTTGAGATAGGCTTCAGCCTTCTGGGCGATGAACCGAGGATCACGGGTGTAACCTTCACGGGTAATCGGGTCGATAATGTTACAGATCAGGCTCAGGGTGGTCATTTCGACGAAGGGGTCGATCTTGGCGGTGCCGGGGTCGGGCATGATCAACATGTCTGAGTTGTGGATTGGCTGCCAGCCACGAATAGAAGAGCCGTCAAAACCGATACCTTCTTCGAACGTTTCTTCGCTGAATTCACGAATCGGGGTGGTGAAATGCTGCCAGATACCGACAAAATCAAGGAATTTAAAATCGATAAACTGACAATCGTTATCATTGGCAAACTGTATGACTTCACTTGGTGTCATGGATTTTTCTCCTTAAAAAATAATTTCCGCAAGCACAAAGCTGCCTTGACAAATAAACTGTTAAAATAAAACTACAGAGCGTCTTCACCCCGTTCCCCGGTCCGAATCCGTACCACCTCGTCAATCGGTGTCACAAAGATCTTGCCGTCACCGATCCGTCCGGTCTTCGCTGCCTCGGCAATGGTATCGACGACCTGGACAACCAGATCATCTGAAACAATGATTTCCATCTTGATCTTGGGAATAAAATCAACAACGTACTCGGCCCCACGATAAAGTTCGGTATGCCCCTTCTGGCGACCGAAACCTTTGACCTCGCTGACGGTAATTCCCTGAATGCCGATTTCATTCAACGCTTCTTTAACTTCATCAAGCTTGAAAGGCTTAATGATCGCCTCGACCTTACGCATAATCTATGACCTCCGTTAATTAGTTTTCATCCGGAAACGGCCCTTTTTCACAATCTCGGCGTCAATCTGCACCTTCGCTTGTGCGGCGTAGAC
>JADFVC010000124.1 GCA_015222355.1 Chloroflexota bacterium
GGTACGCCCTGAACATCTTAATCATCACGGCTATCTGTTCGGCGGGGTGATGCTGAAATGGGTTGATGAAAATGCCTGGATGGCCGTCTCACGGGAATACCCGGACTGCACCATGGTCACCGTCAGCATGGATGCCTGCCGCTTCAAGCACCGAGTGGAAAACGGCGCGATTCTCAGGTTTCACACCCAGTGGGCCAAGCAGGGACGAACATCGGTCACCTATATCGTCGAGGTTTTTGCCGACGAACCGGGTGCCGGACAGGAGAAGGAGGTTTTCAACACCCGGGTCACTTTTGTGCGACTTGATGAACATGGCCAGGCCTGCCCAATGCCGAAGAAAGACAACTGAAATCACCACAAAAAAGCCCCGCCGGGAAAAATTCCCGGCGGGGCTTTAAATAACCAGGCGAAAAACAAAATCAGGCTTTGATGTCGATGTTCATCCCCTTGCCGGTCTGCTCAGCAACCTGCAGACGCTGTTGTTCATTCTGCTGATGCTGCTCGGTCTTTTGCAGGGTTTTGGTTAACACATCGAATCCCGCCTGAGACTTATTGATAGCCATTTCCTGGGCGGCAATGCTCATCGAACCGGATATTTCCATGGCCTACTCCTTTCCAACAAAATCCTGTGCTGCCGACCGCGCGTATTCCGCGGCAACAAAACCTAGCAGAAAGATAACATTAACAGGAGCTAAAAGTCAAACAACTCGCCGATTTCTAACATTATTTTCACCGGTATTTTTATTCCAGTCATTCCGCCCCCTTATTGCGGCAACCAAGCGGCTGATCTATACTTGTGCGGAATGTTTTCTTTCTTGTTGCCGCTTGGGAAATTGTCGAACTATCCGAACCAAACTTCCAAATTTTCGCTTCGGCCCGGATAGTCCGACACTCTCCTGGCGAAATTCTGATCCACCCGACCATGAATGTCGCCCTCAGTTATGATCACCGCGTTATCGACGGACAGCAAGCGGTCGGGTTCCTCAAACGGATCAAAACCTATATTGAGGATCCGGAAGAGATGTTACTGGAAAGGTAATCCGTTTCAACGCTGAACACCAATCGCCACGCTGAACACCATTAAGGAGAAAATTAATGTCTGAACAAGGATACGACCTGATCGTCATCGGCGCTGGCCCCGGCGGTTATGTTGCCGCTATCCGTGCGGCACAACTCGGCTTCAAAGTCGCCGTTGTCGAAAAACGGACCACCCTCGGCGGGGTTTGCCTCAACGAAGGGTGCATTCCGAGCAAGGCCCTGCTCGAGTCAAGCGAACAGTTCGCCAAGGTCAATCATGAGCTTGCTGAACACGGAATTGAGATTGCGGGTGTGAAACTGAATCTGGCACAGATGATGGCCCGCAAAGAAGGGATCATCAACAAGTTGACCGGGGGCATCAGTGGCCTTTTCAAGAAAAACGGCATCACTGCAATTGCAGGAACAGCCTCTTTAAAAGGCCCGATAAATGGCTTTCAAAGTGTCGAGGTTTTAAATAGTGAAAATAGGCAGAGTCTCTCTGCAAAGAACATTCTGCTGGCGACCGGGAGTGAAGCCACTGAACTGCCGCACCTGCCCTTCAACGGCACCACGGTCATCAACGCCCGCGATGCCTTAAGCCTGAACGAAATCCCCAAACGCCTGCTGGTGGTCGGCGGCGGGGCCATCGGTCTGGAGATGGGCTCGATCTGGAGCCGCCTCGGCTCGCAAGTCACAGTGGTCGAGATGTTACCGCAGCTGCTGCCGCAGACCGATCCACAACTGGCCCAGATGCTTCAGCGCAGCCTGAAGAAACAAGGGCTGGAGATCCACCTGCAGACAAAACTGGAAAGGCTGGAAACAACTGACGACGGTGTGCAGGTCACCCTGACAACAGCCAAAGGGGAACAGCAGATCAGCTGCGACAAGGTGCTGGTCGCCACCGGCCGCCGGGCACAAACTGCCGGTTTGGGGCTGGAAGTTGTCGGTCTGCAACCCAACCGGCAAGGGCAGCTGGAGGTCGATGAAAATTACCAGACTGCGGTGGCCGGCATTTATGCCATTGGCGACCTGATCCCGGGCCCGATGCTGGCCCACAAAGCAAGTGAAGAGGGCGTGGTTTTTGCCGAGCGTCTGGCCGGGCAGAAATCCAGCGTCAACTATCAGGTCATCCCGGCGGTCACCTACACCTGGCCTGAGGTCGCCACCGTTGGTCGCAGCGAAAATGGTTTGAAGAGGGATGAGATCCCCTACCGGGCCGGTAAATTCTTTTTCGCCGCAAGTGGCCGCGCCCTCTGTAGCGGCAGGAGCGAAGGCTTTGTCAAGGTTCTCGCCAACCCGGAGAACGGCCGCATCCTCGGTGTTCATATTGTCGGACCCCATGCCTCAGAGCTGATTGCCGAAGCAACCATCGTGCTCTCTTTCGGCGGCAGTGTGCACGATCTGGCCGTGACCTGCCATGCCCATCCGACATTGGCCGAAGCGTTGAAAGAGGCCGCGCTGGCAGTCAATAAAGAGGCGATTCACGCCTAGGAGTCTGTCCGACAATACAAGAACCTACTGCGAAACCGTCTGATCGGTTCATATTTCCGTAGGTTTTCGACAAATAGCGGTGCTATTCGCTCTCAAACCTACGAAAATCTGCCCTCGAACAGCCGATTTCTCGCTACGGCCCGTA
>JADFVC010000125.1 GCA_015222355.1 Chloroflexota bacterium
AAACAGATCTATGCATTAGCGGTTAACAAGCATGGTCTGCGGCCACAGGACATTCTTTTCGATCTGCTCACTTTCACTGTCGGCTCCGGGGACGAAAAGATGCGCGATGCGGCCATCCAGACCCTTGACGCGATCAAACAGGTAAAAGCGGAACTGCCCGGGGTCGGTTTCACCCTCGGGGTCAGCAATATCAGCTTCGGTCTGCGCCCGGCCGCCCGCAAGGTTCTCAACTCGGTTTTTCTGCATGAGGCGGTTGCCGTCGGCCTGAGTACGGCGATCGTCGATGCCGCCAAGGTGCTTCCCTATGCGGCAATCAGCGACGAGGATCGGCAAATCTGCCTCGATCTGCTCTATAACCGTTCCGAAACGGCCCTGATGGATTTTATTGAGCATTTCGAAGAGGCGGTCGATGAAGACGAGGAAGAGAGCAGCGAGACCCTATTAGAAGAGCAGTTACGCCACAAGGTCCTCAAGGGGGATAAGGAAGGGTTGGAGGATCTGCTGACCGAACTGCGTGGCCGTTGGCGGCCGCTCGATATCATCAACAATTTGCTGGTTCCGGCGATGCGCGAAGTCGGTGAGCTGTTCGGTCGGGGTGACCTGCTGCTGCCGTTCGTGCTGCAATCGGCTGAGGTGATGAAGCAGTCGGTGGTGCGGCTCGAACCTTACATGGATAAACTTGCCGATGAGGGGCGGACCAGTATCCTGTTGGCGACTGTCGCTGGTGATGTGCATGATATCGGCAAGAACCTGGCTGATATTATCCTGTCGAATAACGGTTATGAGGTTCATAACATCGGCATTAAGGTTCCGGCCGAGGAGATCATCGCCAAGGCAAAACAGTTGCGGGTTGATGTCATCGGTCTGTCCGGCCTGCTGGTTAAATCGGCCCTGCTGATGAAGGAAAATCTGCGGCAGTTTCAGGCTGTCGGTTTGACCCAGCCCGTGCTGCTCGGCGGAGCAGCGTTGACGACACGCTTTGTCGCCGAGGACTGTGTGCCGGGTTATCAGCAGCCGGTTGTCTATTGTGCCGACGCCTTTGCCGGATTGAAGGCTATCCGTGATTTCGAGGCGGGAACCCTGCAGGCGACGACCTGGAATGCAACAGGCATTGAGGCCAATCGCCCCGGGCCGAAGCAGGAACGACTTGACCGTTCACAGCAACCCCCGACAGTGCCATTCCTCGGCCGCAGAATTATCGTTGATATCGATACTGAACGGCTGTTCGATTATTTGAACAAAGCAGCGTTGTTCCGTGGTCGTTGGGGCTATCGGCGGGGCAAGTTGTCCAAGGAAGAATATACCGAGCTGACCGAAAAGACCGTGTTGCCGCTTTACCACCGGTTAAAAGAAGAGGCGTTAAGCAAAGATTGGTTACAGCCGAAGGTGACTTACGGTTATTTTGACTGTGCCGGTGATGGGGAACAGTTACTGGTCCAGAATAAAACAGGTGAGAAAGTTTTCAGTTTTCCGCGTCAGGCTGCTGCGCCCGGACTCTGTATTGCCGATTATTTCCGTACGGCAGAGGAGGGCGGCGATAAGGTTGGTTTCTTCGTTGTGACTATCGGATCAAAATTGGCTGAAAAGACCAGAGAATTGTACGAAGCGGACAGTTATCACGACTATCTGATGTTGCACGGTCTCGGCGTCGAACTGACCGATGCGCTGGCCGAGTACTGGCACGAGCAGATGCGCATCGAGATGGGTATTCAGCAGCAGTCAGCTGATCCGCTTGCCTATGTCGCTCAGGGCTATACCGGTTCCCGCTACGGTTTCGGCTACCCGGCCTGCCCCGATCTGGAGGCGCATCGTCCGCTGTTTGCACTGCTGCAACCGGAAGAGATCGGTGTGACCTTGACTGAATCGTTTGAAATGGTTCCGGAGATGAGCACTTCGGCGATCATTGTCCATCATCCTCAGGCGAAGTATTTCGCGGTCTGAAAAGGGGGGCGTTGTGCGTTATATCTGTACCTGTTGCGGCTATGTTTACGATCCGGAAAAGGGGGATGAAATGAATAAGATCGCGCCGGGAGTGGCATTTGAAGATCTGCCGGAAGGTTGGGTCTGTCCGCTCTGTTATGCAACAAAGGAT
>JADFVC010000018.1 GCA_015222355.1 Chloroflexota bacterium
ATGCTGGACCTGCCGGCCGTTGCCGAAGGGGTGATTGTTTCCACCTGCAACCGGGTCGAACTCTATGCCGTAAGTCGCACCCCGGAAGCTGCTGTTATTGAGCTGAAACGCTTCCTGGCCGATTTTCACCAGCTCGCGGCAGATAAACTGTCTGAACATCTCTATGCCCTGGAAGGGAAAGACGCTATCCGCCATGTTCTGCGGGTTGCTGCCAGCCTTGATTCAATGATTATCGGCGAGCCGCAGATTCTCGGTCAGATCAAGACGGCTTACGGTTATGCCAGCGAATATAAAACCCTCGGTTTGATCCTTAACCGCTTTTTGCACAAGGCGTTCTCCGTGGCCAAACGGGTCCGTACCGAAACTGCCATCGCCAGCAATGCGGTTTCGGTTTCATTCGCTGCGGTGGAACTGGCGCGGAAGATTTTCGATGATCTCGAAGACAAGACGGTCATGTTGATCGGTGCCGGGGAGATGTGTGAACTGGCGGCAAGACACTTTGTCAATAACGGGGTGAAGAAGGTGTTGGTGACCAACCGGACCTTTGCTCGGGCCGAGAAGCTGGCCGCAGAGTTCAACGGCGGGATAGCGGTCTCTTTTGAGAATTTTCGTGAGCAGTTGCACCGTGTCGATATCGTATTGTCCTCGACCGGAGCCCCCGATTACGTGCTCTCGGCGAAAAAGGTCAAGGAGATTATCAAGCTGCGGCGGCATAAGCCGATGTTTCTGATCGACATCGCTGTACCGCGTGATATCGATCCCCTGGCCAACAAATTTGATGGCATCTACCTGTATGATGTTGATGATCTGCAGGGAGTGGTCCAGGCCAATCTGAAGGAGCGGGGGAAGGAAGCGGCCAAGGCCGAGGCGATCATTGATGGCGAGATCGAGCAGTTCCAGCGTTGGCTGGCGACCCTTGAGGTCAAGCCGACCATTGTTGCCCTGCGCCGTCAACTGGACCAGGTGCGCAAGACGGAACTGGAAAAGACTTTTGCCAGCCTGAACGGTTTGGGGGACAAGGAACGCAAGGCGATTGAGGCGATGACAGCTGCCATCGTTAACAAGATATTGCATCACCCGACCAATATTTTGAAACAGTCCCAGAATGGTGGCGGCGGTGACCAGTACGTCGATGCCGTCCGCACCCTCTTCGCCCTGCCGGAAAGCACTGATGCTCAGCAGGATGAGGCTGAACCATCGGTCGACAATTAAAAGGAGTTTTTTTATGGCTACCCGGACTTTACGTATCGGCACCCGTGCCAGTGCCCTGGCTCTCTGGCAGGCGAACTGGGTCAAGTCGGAGTTGGAAAAGAAATATCCCGACATGGAAGTGACCCTGACCAAAATCCAGACGCAAGGGGATAAAATCCTTGACGTGCCCCTGGCAATGGTCGGTGGCAAGGGACTGTTCGTTAAAGAGATTCAGGAAGCAATGCTGCGTGACGAGATCGACATCGCCGTTCACTCGATGAAGGATGTGCCGACCTTTTTCCCCGAAGGGACGGGGCTGCGCTGCATCACCGAGCGGGAAGACCCGCGTGACATTGTTGTGTTGAAAGAGGGCTATAACAGCTTCAACGATATCCGTCAGGGCGGGCGCATCGGTACCAGCTCGCTGCGCCGTAAAGCCCAGCTGCTCAGTCTGCGTCCCGATCTGCAGATGATCGATATCCGTGGCAACGTGCAGACCCGCATCAGTAAACTGACCGAGGATAACCTGGATGCCGTAGTACTGGCCGCCGCCGGCATGCATCGGCTCGGTTTCGGTGAACAGATCGGTGAGTACCTGGAGCCGGAAACCTGCTTGCCGGCCATCGGACAGGGAGCACTGGGGCTGGAGAGTCGCATTGATGATGATGGGACCAACGCCCTGATCGATTTTTTCAATCACCCGCCGACCGCTCATGCCGTGATCGCTGAGCGTGCCGTGCTGGCGACCCTCGAAGGGGGTTGTCAGGTGCCGATCGCCGCTTTCGGTACGGTCGCTGGTGAGCAGCTTGATTTGATTGGTTTGGTTTCCAGCGTTGATGGTCAGAACATGCTGAAAAAAACCATGCACTGTCACGTTGATCAGGCCAAGGAAACCGGCATTGCTTTGGCGAAACAGCTGCTGGCCGCAGGTGCCGGGTCGATCCTCAACGAGGTTTACGGCTGTGACACCTTCGCGGACAAGGATTGATTCTTGGCCATCGGCAAGGTTTACCTGGTCGGGGCCGGACCGGGAGATCCCGGCCTGCTGACCCTCAAAGGGCGTGACTG
>JADFVC010000126.1 GCA_015222355.1 Chloroflexota bacterium
CTTGTTGGCGGCCCCTTCAACCGGTGGCGATGTCAATTTCACTTTCAGTGCTCCATCCTGTTCACCGGAAAGCTGGTTGCAACTCGACCTCGGTTGAACTTTCAATTGCAGGATAACTCCGGCATCAACTTGTTGTAAAAAAGGATACATCAGGCGAACTCGGCACCCTCTTCTTTGTGACGGTTATTCTGTGGGGACTCAAGCAGGGCAGCTTGCCGATCATCTTCTTCAATTTGCAGAATATCCATGTCCAATAATTTCAAATGACCATCAATCATCGTCCGCAAACTGTTTTCAAAGGAAATTTTTTGTCGTTTGAGCTCCTGGATTTCACGAATTAGTTGCAACCGACGATCGGCGGCATCCCGCACCACATGTTCCCCTTCAAGATGCGCTTCCGCGAGTAAAATCTCTGCCTCTTTGCGCGCATTGGCTTTCAGGTCCTCGGTCACCCGCTGTGCCGTCAACAGAGTATCCTGGAGAGCTTTTTCACGATCACGCATCTGTTCTAAAGCGGTTCGGGTTCTCGCCAATGATTCCTTCAACTCGTTGTTCTGCTTATGCAGACGCTCCAACTCATCAGCAAGCATTTCCAGAAAAAGGTCAACTGCGGCTGTATCATAGCCGAACAGACGTGTCTTGAACTGGTGTTGCTGAATTTCGATCGGCGTAATCCGCATCGGATCTGATCCTCAAGAAGAGAGATTAATGGGCAATCCGCATAAGAAAACCGACGACCAGCTGTTGTACAACAGAAAGCAGCACCAGCAGCACCAACGGTGAAAAATCGAAACTTCCAGCCCGCAGAAACGGCAATATATTTCTCAATCGATACAGAACCGGGTCTGTCGCTTTGTGAAGAAACCGGACGATAGGATTGTAGGGGTCGGGGTTGACCCAGGAGACCAACGCCCTGGCAATAACAATAAAAATATAGATACTAAATGCCAAGTCAATAATCCTGGCGATGGCAACAAGCAAAACATCCATGAGATCAGCACCTTTCCATAATTCAACAATGAAAAACTTCGTAATTTTATGAATTTATACAGAAACCTCGAAATACTGTCAAACCCTTAAACAGACCAAACAGCCGGATTTGCAGCTGGCTCATGGATAGTCCGACACCCTCCCAGGCTTTGACTTTCAACAATAAAACCGCTAGATTAAGGTGATTTTGTTTTTACTGGGAACTGATACTCTCGCACATTATCATTCCAGATGCGATTCTGGTCGGGAATCCAGTTTATAACTTGTTGAAATCATGGATCCCCGATAAAAAAATCGGGGATGACAACAAAGAATTTGCAAATCTATCAAAAATATTTTAATGCCTGGTGAGGATAGCAATGGTTCAAACCAACAATCTGAATGTCCATGAAGTTACCCCGATTATCGCCCCGACGGACCTGAAACAGGTTTTTCCGTTAACGATTGAGAGTGCGGCTTTTGTCAATGACAGTCGCGACAGGATCAAAGCCATATTGCACGGCGAAGACAAGCGCCTGATCGTTGTCGTCGGCCCCTGTTCTATCCATGACCCTCAAGCGGCCATGGAATACGCCCGAAAACTTAAAGCACTGGCAGACAAACTACAGCAGCAACTTCTCATCGTCATGCGGGTCTATTTTGAAAAGCCGCGCACAACCGTCGGCTGGAAAGGTTTAATCAACGACCCTGACATGGACGGCACCCACTGCATTTCAAAAGGATTGGGCATTGCCCGGCAACTCTTCAGTGCCATTACCGACCTCCGCTTGCCGATCGCCAGTGAGATGCTTGACCCGATTACCCCGCAGTATCTTTCAGATATGATCAGTTGGGGGGCGATCGGTGCACGCACGACGGAATCGCAAACGCACCGAGAAATGGCCAGCGGGCTTTCCTTCCCGGTCGGGTTCAAAAATGGCACCGATGGTGGATTGAAAATCGCCACTGATGCCATGGCTGCGGCCTGCCGACCGCACAGTTTTCTCGGCATCAACTTCGAGGGACGGTCGTCAATTGTCCAGACAACCGGCAATCCCGATATTCATATCGTTCTCCGTGGCGGCAATGATGGGCCAAACTATGCTCCGGAAGATATTGCCAAAACAATCGAGCTCCTGAAAAAAAACGACCTGCCCCGCTCCATCATGGTTGATTGCAGCCACGCGAATTCTTACAAGGATCACGAGCGCCAGGGCGAAGCTTTGGACAATGTCGTCGAACAAATCCTCGCCGGCACAAAGGATATCAACGGGGTGATGATTGAAAGCAACCTGAACGCCGGAAACCAAGGCATACCCGAAGATCTCAGTCAATTACAATATGGTGTTTCAGTCACCGACAAGTGTGTTGACTGGCAAACAACAGAAGAAATGCTGATAAAGACCTTCGAAAAATTATCTGCCGCGACTGGGAACTAAAAGAGTTTCTTGGCTTGTTTTCAGGGGAATTCAAGTGAGATTTTCATGAATCGAACCTTACTGATCATTGATGATTCCAAGGCTATCCGCTCTCAGGTCGCACAGATATTTTCTGACGGCAAATTATTCGTTAATATCCTGCAGGCTGCTGATGGGATCGAAGGCTTTAAACTTCTGGTCAATAATCAGGTCGATCTCATCCTCTGTGATATTGAGATGCCGGGAATGGATGGACTGAAATTTCTGGCAATGTTGCAATCCAGGGAGGATTTGCGCGAAAAACCGGTCATCATGTTGACCAGCCATGATGACCTTGACACGAAAGTGAAGGGGCTGGAGTCCGGTGCCAGCGATTATATTACCAAGCCATTCGAGCCGTCGGAAATGGTGGCCCGGGTACGCATCCATATGCAGCTGAAAACGCTACAAGATGAACTGCGCCGGAGCAATCAATTGCTGCTGGAACTCGCTCAAACTGATCCCTTGACCCACCTGTGCAATCGACGTTACCTGTATGAAAAACTGGCCGTAGAGCTGAATCGTTGCTACCGAAGCACCAGCCCGATCTCCCTGATCATGGCCGATATCGATCATTTCAAACGGGTTAATGACCAGTATGGCCATCAGGTGGGAGATGAAGTTCTCGTCAAAATTTCCGACCTGTTACAGGAGAAATTAAGAACCTACGACCTGGCAGCACGATATGGTGGTGAAGAATTCTGTTTAGTGCTGCCGGAAACGGATTTGCATGCGGCACGGAACATAGCCGAAAGGATCCGCCAAAGAGTAGAATCGCTGTCACTTGCGCCTCCCATGGAGAGAGACAAGATGACCATGAGTTTTGGAGTCGCCGCCTATGACGGCACCCATGACGGCACAATCGATGAACTGATACGAGCTGCTGACGACGCTCTTTACGAAGCGAAAAACGGCGGCAGGAACCAGGTCAAGACGAAAGAAATCACTCCCTGAAACCATCTCCTCCGACAGAATTAGCCACACGGGACACTCGTTTGTCAGTGGACAGGCTTGCTGGCTCCGTTGAGAGATTCAGTACTTTCACGCAGGTTAATAACCCCGAATTGCTTCTCATAAGTCTGAATATTGTTCTGCAATGCCAGCAGCAGCCTTTTTGCGTTCCGCGGCGAGGTGATCAGTCTTGACTGGATCTTGGCCTTAGGGGCCTGGGGCTGCACATAAATACAATCCAGGACAAACTCGCTGTCATTGTGATTCACCACCGCCATATTTATGTACCGACCATTGGCCGTTTCGTCATCAATCTGGATTTCCAGTTTTATTTCCTGCTGCTGTTTTTTCACAATCACTCCCTTGATGGCGTCGCAAAAAGTCCGCCCTCCGGCGTTGCAGCAGTTTTTCAGGATCTCGACATACCATATGTATGCCTTCGCCC
>JADFVC010000127.1 GCA_015222355.1 Chloroflexota bacterium
GCCGGGAACATTGCGCGTATCCTGGCGCAGCACCAGAACGGCTTCAGGATATCCGGTGTTTTTGATCGGCATAAGGATCGCCGAATGCCATTCGGGACATCCCCCAGATTTCCCACAAGTCACCATCCATCAGACGCTAAAAACCCCTTGATCGCCGGATCAGGGGCTTTCTTATTGAACGCTATATTTCAGACATCTTTCGGTGTCCTTGACGGTACTTTCTTTAGGTGCTAATAAGTGGACCATAGGAGGTGATGATATGGGCGTTAAGTTTTCAGAAGATATTGTCCCGTTGACAGCTATAAAAATCAATCCAGGAAGAATTGTCCGTCGCACCAAGGAATCCCATCGGCCGATTCTATTGACCAGCCGTGGGCGCGGTGTAGCCGTTATGCAGTCCTTAGAGGATTTCGAGCAGGCTGAAGAGGAAAAGGCTTTCATGCGTGCTGTCGTGGAGGGACTGAGCGACCTGGAAAACAATCGTGAAGTTGATTTTGAAGCAACCCAAAAGCGTCTTGGCTTGACATAGGCATGGCGAAGCCTCTCCCGATCACATTTGCCAAATCTGCAATTCAAGACCTGGAAGAAATTCGAGATTATTACCTGGAACAACAGATCCCAGAGGTCGGGGATCGCATTCTTCGTGAAATCGTCTCCTTGATCGAGAAGATCCCTGCTCATCCCGACCGAGGAAAGGTTGTCCCCGAATTTAGCCAGTCACCGCTGAGAGAATTGATCCATCCTCCTTTCCGGATTGTTTATCGTCGTGACAGAAAGCGCATTAGCATTGTCCGTATTTGGCGGAGTGAACGGTTAATGCTATAAATCGGATGCCCTCGCAAAAAGTCATGAGCTGGCTCAGCAAAAATCTCCCCCATTCAATCTGCTACGACATGTCGAACAGAATCCGAACAGCTCAGTTCAGCGTTATCTCCCGTTACTATTTATTCGATGGTTTGGGGTTTTATCATTTTTTTTTCGCCCACCCTTTGAACCTGTTTTTTGATGGAGTAGACTAAGAGTAGACCTGTCTGAAGTAGCACGTTGACGGGTTTTAACTAGTCAACGGAGGTGGCGAAGGAGGGCATTGCCTGTTTCAAAGGGGAAAAGGAGGGACAGATGCCTTGGGAATATAGTGAAAAGGTTCTTCAGTTGTTCAAGGATGCTGTGCGGGGTGATGCCGGAACCCACATGGGGGAGATAGAAAATCCCGACGGTTTCGGTGAGCATGGCGCTATGGTCTGCGGCGACGCCTTGCGCTTTACCTTTCGCGTCAAACAACATCCGACCGACCCGACCCTCGACGTTATCACTCAGGCCCGCTATCTGACATTTGGCTGTACCTCGGCCATTGCCGCCTCTGAGGCACTCTGCTCATTGATAGAAGAGGGCGCCAAAACGCCGATTGAGGCCTTACGGATAACCAACCAAGATCTGATCGACTTTCTGGGGGGGCTGCCGGAGCAGAAGATCCACTGTTCGGTCATGGGGGCCGAGGCCTTGCAGGCTGCGGTCCTCGACTGGTCGAGGAAACGGGGAGTGGACCTGACGAAAGTTCTTCCCCGGTTGGCAGAGAAGCAGGATGAAGGTCGGATTGTCTGTAAGTGCTTCTCCGTTTCGGAGCCCTACCTGCGTCGACAAATTCGGGAACTGAACCTTCACTCCATTGCCGAAATCACCAATGCACTTAAAGCTGGTGGGGGCTGTGGTGCTTGCCATCACGCCCCGGGTGGCCTGCAGGATCTGCTCAATGAATGCTGGGGGACAGCGCCGCTTGCCAGTGTCGAGGATCTTGGCATCGATGCAGACACGCAGGAAGCGGAGCGCCTCTCGCCCTATCGCCTGGGCAGGAAGATCGAAACGGTGCTCGAGGGGGTCGTTCGCCCACTGCTTCGCCAGGAAGGGGGGGATATCGAACTGATCGACATCAAAGGGAATCTGGTCTACTGCCGCCTGACAGGAGCCTGCGCCGAATGCCATGGGGCGGGCCAGACACTTAGACTGTTGGTTGAACAGCACCTGAAGGAACAGGTTGACGAGCAGTTACGGGTGATCGCTGTTTGAGGAGCGTCGCAGGGGGGCAAGGAGGCAAGCGGGATGAAAACAGTCTATGTCGATAACAACGCAACCACCGCTATCGCACCAGAGGTTCTGGAGGTGATGCAGCCGTATTTCACCACGGATTACTTCAATCCAAGCGCCATGTACGAAGCTGCCAAGTCCTCTGCAGAGGCGATTCAGCGGGCGCGGGAAACGATTTCCCGCTGCCTCGGGGGCTTTGATCCTGAGCAGATTCTCTTTACCGCTTCAGCCACCGAAAGCAACAATTCAGCCTTGTTCGGAACGATTCAGGCCAACCCGGAACGGCGCCATATTATCACCACGGCCATTGAGCATTCATCGGTACTTGAGGTCTGCAAGGAATTGCAACGTCGCGGTCTGGATGTCGATTTTCTACCGGTTAACCGGCAGGGACAGCTGGCGCTGGACGATTACGTCAAGGCTCTGCGCCGCGACACATTGTTGGTGAGTATCATGCTGGCCAACAATGAAACAGGGGTCTGTTACCCGGTGGCCGAGTTGTCGCGGATCGCCAAGGAAACCAACCCAAAGATCGTCGTTCACACTGATGCAACCCAGGCGATCGGCAAGCTTACCGTTGATTTGCAAAGCGACTTAAAACATGTGGATCTGCTCTCTTTTTCCGGGCATAAGTTGCACGCCCCCAAGGGGGTAGGTGCTCTGTTTGTGCGACGAGGAACCCGCTGGCGTCCCTTTATCCTCGGCGGGCATCAGGAACAGGGGCGCCGGGCCGGAACTGAAAATGTCCCCTACATTGTCGGCCTGGCCAAAGCCTGTGAGCTGGCGGTTGCCAGTGTGGCCGACGAGCAGACGCGGGTGCGCAGCCTGCGGGATCGTCTGCAAAAGGCCCTGGAGGAGCGAATTCCCGCCCTTGAGGTCAACGGCAGGGAAGCGGTGCGGCTGCCCAACACCTTGAATCTGTCCATACATGGCATTGAGGGGGAAGCGATTTTGTACGAGCTGAGTCGCTACGGGATCTGTGCCTCCAGCGGTTCTGCCTGCAGCTCTGACTCCCTTGAGCCGTCCCATGTCCTCAAGGCGATGGCGGTCCCCTTTACCGCGATTCATGGTTCGCTCCGGATCAGCCTGAGCCGCTACAATGACGAGGAAGATATTGAGCGGATCATTGCGACTCTACCGGGGATTGTTGCCAACCTGAGAAAACTTTCACCTTATTGGGATGATAACCGGAACTGCTTGGACATCTAGGAGTCCGACAGACTCCTAGCAGCTTGTCGGGTGTTGCTATCTTCCGTTATCGTTTGTCCTTTATCTTTCATGTAGGGCGCGAAACTACAGCCGGAATAAGGCTGGGGATGGAGCCCGATAATTCACCGGTTAGCAGACGTCAAGTCGACCTTTTCGCCGGTTTCAGCATTTAAGAAGAGAATTCCAGGGCCATTTGATCACAGAATCAAGTGGCCTTTTCTTGCAGTACGGGGGTTGTGAGAATCGCTGGCCCCAAACGCCGGGTGGGCCATTCTTGTTTTGCAGAGAAAATGAGGCATACTTGAATTGTGTCGCCGGACAGAAAGGTCACTGTAACTGATTGGCGGAGGAACCGGGTGAATTTCCCTAACGCACTGAGCCTGTTGCGGGTCTTTATGGTGACGCCGTTTCTCGTCGCCGTCATTTATCGTCAGTTTCCCCTGGCCCTGGTCATCTTTGCCGCTGCCGGGATCTCCGATTTTCTTGATGGATACCTGGCCCGTCGCTTGGGGCAGGAGTCGGTACTCGGCACCTTTCTCGACCCGCTGGGGGATAAACTTCTTAGTACGGTGGCCTTCATCTCTCTCTGCCTTCAGGGGCTTCTGCCACCATGGCTGGCGGTTACGGTTGTTGCCAAAGACCTCTATATCGTCCTCGGAGCAGGGGTCCTCCATTTCTCCGGCAACCTTTCCGTTGCCGTACCGAGTTTCTGGGGCAAGTTGTCGACGCTGTTGCAGATTGTCGCCGTTGGTTTCGCCCTGCTCTCGGCCTTCTGTACCATCGGTGCCGTTCTGCTCGATTGGCTCTTCGCTGTCACCGGCCTGGTGACGGCCATCGCTTTTTTCCATTATCTCTGGCGCGGGGTTCAGGTCTTCTCCGAAAACACCAGGCAGAACGGACAATAGCCGTATTCAGTGTGTTTAAATATGGAGTTTCCAAGAATGTCAACCTGGTGACTTAGGTTGATATCAAAAACTTGTAAAACAACAAGCGAAACGGTCCTACTATTTTTAGACATCGTTTTATATTTTGATAAAATCAAGGTCATAAAGATCGTAGAATTCAAGGGTCCATGATTTATCACCAAAAGGGCCATGAACCATGGATCAGCGTTATTACAAACCTACCCAAATCGCCAACACACTCACCCCGGCGGTTGGATTCCTTCTAAGCATCCCCGGACTGGTTGCGTTAATCACTCATGCACTCAGTAGCGGAAATGGTTTGTATCTCGTGACCTTCACCATCTACGGATTGAGTCTCGTCATCTCCTACGCGGCGTTTACTCTTTATCATATTTTCAAATTTCATGAGCGCTGGGGAAAGTTTTTCAAGATCCTCGACCACTCGACAATCTATCTTCTCATCGCCGGAACTTACACCCCATTTACTCTGGTTTCCCTGCGCGGCAACTGGGGTTGGACATTGTTTGCAAGCGTGTGGGTGGTGACTGTCCTGGGTGTCTTTTTGAAGATTTTTTTCGTCCACCGATTCAAGGTTCTGACGCCACTGACCTACCTGTTTATGGGCTGGCTGATTGTTTTTGCCATCAAGCCCGCGGTCGAATTGATTCCCCGGGCAGGAATTTATCTTCTGCTGGCAGGCGGCATTTTTTACACTTTTGGCCTGATTTTTTACGCCTGGAAGCGGCTCCTTTTTCATCACGCTATCTGGCATCTTTTCGTTCTGGCGGGAAGCACTTGCCACTATTTTGCGGTTTATTACCATGTCATTCCCCCCCAGTGAGGCCTAATTCGTCATGGAGTATTAGCCACTACACTTCACGTCCAAGGGTAATCCGTACGCCCCCCCTCCATCAAAAGGTAGGGGGTCTTTAAGACGCAAAAAGCCCCCAATTTTCCATTCCCCAGAATAAGGAAAAGAAGTGCGCGCATGGCAAAAGTTCAGGAACAACAAACAGGCCAAGGTGAATTGGCAGTTTACGACAAAGGATGCACGCATCAAGCTGTTACGACTTTATCCGACACTTGTTGGTTGACGTGACACTGGCAACCAATGATAAAAAACTTTTTCAGGGCTCGCCATCGGCGGGTCCTTGTACCTTCCTCCCGAATTCTTCTATACTCTGTCCATGTTTCGTGTGAACCTTCATAAAAAAGTACTTGGCGCTTTTTTGCTGTTGTCGTTGATTCCGCTGGTTTTTCTGCTGATCAATTCGCATCACAGTTTGCGACTGGTGGAAGATCTGCTGCGGCAGCGGACCACCGAGGCGCTTGACAACCAGGCGACCAAGGCGCTCGCTTTGCGGGCCGAGATGGTTGCCAATGAAGTCAGCGTCTTTTTGCATCAGGTTGAAGGGGACCTGCGGGACCTGTCGCTGCTGCCGGTCAGAGAGAAATCCTTTCTTGATTTCAGTTGGAACCATCAGCGCACCCTCTGGTACCGTCGCGGTACCAACGAAGTGTCGATCGAGGTGCGCGAGAAGGTGCTGCTCTACAGTGAGCTTGCCTACGTCGACCGCAACGGTCAGGAACAGTTGCGGATTGTTGCCGGCCGCCCTTCGACAAATCTGCGCAACGTAGCCGATCCGCAGCAGACGACTTATAAAAACGAAGACTATTATCAGCAGGCGCTGAAACTGCGTGAGGGCGAAATCTGGGTTTCCCATCTCAACGGTTGGTATGTCAGCCGTCATGAGCAGCTGCAGGGCGCGCCTTATCGTGGCGTGATCCGTTTTGTCACGCCGATTTATGAGGATGCTGAATTGCAGGGGATGGTGGTTCTCTCTCTTGACCATCGCCATCTGATGGAGTTCACTCAGCATATTTCGCCGACTGACAAAAAGTATGTCGTTTTTCCTTCCTACGCCAGCGGTAACTACGCCTTTATGTTCGATGATCAGGGGTGGACTATCGCTCATCCCAACTACTGGGATATCCGCGGCTACGATCCCGATGGCAACCTGGTGCCGCCCTACACCGGAGAGACCACGGAAGAAACCATCCGCGAGGGACGGATCCCCTTTAACCTGTTGACCGCCGAGTTTATTCATCCGAACTACCCACTGGCAGCGGCAGCGGTTCAGCGTGGCGAGGCGGGGGTTGTCGATACCACCAACATCGGCGGCTCACGCAAGATCATGGCTTTTGCGCCAATCTTTTATGCCCAGGGAGCTTACCAGGCAACCGGGGTTTTTGGCGGCATCACCATCGGTGCCGAGGTCGAATCCTTCCACCAGCCGGCTATTGCTACATCAAAGTTGATCCGTCGGGAAATCACCAGGCACCTCAGCGAGTCCTGGCTGGTGATCTCTATAGCCGTCATGTTTGTGGTGCTGGCCGCCCACTCGCTGTCGAACAGTATCGTTCGCCCGCTGTTGTCCCTGACTGAGGGGACAAAGGAA
>JADFVC010000128.1 GCA_015222355.1 Chloroflexota bacterium
CCACCAATACTTAATACTGCTGCAAGCATTATTTTATGTTCTCCGAAAAGGATCGGGCGGGGCCGATCCCTGAAATCTTTAACTTCTCAGCCTTTGACGAGCCCGGCAAAACCCATGAATGCCAGTGACAGCAGGCCGGCAGTAACCAAAGCAACCGCGGTCCCACGAAAACTCTTCGGCACCGGACAGAGGTCGATTCGCTCACGCAGCCCGGCGAACAGTACCATCGCCAGGGTGAAACCGAGCCCGGCTCCCAGGGCAAATACCACCGATTCGATAAAGCTGTAGCTCTTTTGGATGTTCAGCACTGCGACACCGAGTACGGCGCAGTTGGTGGTAATCAGCGGCAGGAAAATGCCCAGTGATTGGTAGAGGACCGGACTGGTTTTCTGAATCACCATCTCCACCAGCTGTACCAGTGATGCGATGACGAGGATAAAGGCGATGGTTTGCAGGTATTCAATACCGAAGGGGATCAGCACCAGGTACTGGATAAACCAGGTAACGACCGAAGCCACAGTCATGACAAAGATAACGGCCATTCCCATACCGAGCGCCGTTTCAACTTTTTTCGACACGCCCAGAAAAGGACAAATGCCGAGAAACCGCGCCAGGACAAAGTTGTTGACAAAAACCGCACTGATCAGAATCAGCAAAAGCTCAACCATGAAGCACTCCCAAGACCCATGTAAATGGTAAGACCACTTGTTTTTAATAGAGGCGAGATTATTTGTCAAATGATTTGTTTATTAGCGAGATAGGAAAATATTCAATTCTAGAATCTCTCAGAGATGCTTGGAATCTCATTTCCCTGAAGCGGCAGATTTCAACAATCATAGGACACCCTCCAAGTGCCCGCTCAGGCAGGTTCGGGGAGTGGTGTAACTCTAAACTTCAAGTTTTAAAAGATAAGACCCGGAGATCTGCTAAAATGGTTTTTCTGGTTATCCGCTTCGCTCCAGTAGACTCCACTGCAAAAGCAAATATTGACCACGGACCCACACGGACAGGGGCGGGACGTAAAAGCTGAAACCAGAGAAGCTTATAACCCGTCTCACGCCCGTTCGCTCTGCTCACTTGAGACACAGAGAACACGGAAGAAGACCATAAGACTTGGGGGAAGATCGGCCTTTCTCTGCGGCCTCCGTGGCTGTACGTGAGATAAGGTCTGCAGTTGTCCGTGTGTGTCCGTGGCTAAAGCGGTTTTTTTGGTTTCGTTTTCCTTCCGGCCAATCAGAGCCCAACTTGAGGAAAGTAGACAACCAGAATGGTTTTTTTAAAAATTCCGGGTCTTTTTGTGCCTTTATCAAAAACTCACCTGAGTCTGGTGTTATTGTTGAGCAAGTCTCCTGAGCGGGGATCTGTGCCTGAATGCCCGGATCAGGGTCTATGGTGAGTGGCGGGCTGACGGCAGCAGCGATTATAGCGGAAAGGAATTCACGCGAGATGGCGAAAGAGATTCGTTCTCTGAATGCAGATTTTGATCTGAATGACCCGAGTCTCTATCTCAACCGGGAACTCAGCTGGCTGGAGTTCAACAAACGAGTTTTGCATCAGGCTGCTGATCGCAAGACGCCGCTGCTCGAGCGCGTCAAGTTTCTGGCCATTGCCGGTTCGAATATGGACGAGTTCTTCATGAAGCGGATCGGCGGCTTCAAGCAACTCATTGCCGCCAATGTTCAGAAACCAACCGTTGATGGGCGTACCCCGCAGCAGCAGATCGATGAGTGTTTTGCGGTGGTTCGCGAATATCTGGATGAAAAAGAGCGGGCTATTGCGGACATTTTTACCGAGCTGAAAAAGGTTGGGATTGAGATTCTGGCCTATGATGAATTGTCCGCGCAGGAAGAGGAAGAATTGCGGGATTATTTTTACGACAACATTTTTCCGCTGATCACGCCGCAGTCGGTCGGCCCGGCCCATCCCTTTCCTTTTATCTCTAATCTGTCCCTGAATCTGCTGGTCACCTTGCGTTATCCCGGCGAAAAGGAAGGTTCGCTGGCCCGGGTCAAGGTGCCGGTCGGTGCCGGGGTCAACCGTTTTCAACGGGTTGGCAACGGGAACCGGTTTGTCCTGCTCGAAGAGGTGTTGGAGAATAATCTTGACCTGCTGTTTCCGGGGATGGAAATTCTCAGCTGCGAACTGTTTCGCGTGACCCGCAACGCCAACACCAGTAAGGAGGAAGAACACGCCGATGACCTGATGGCAATGATCGAAACCACCTTGCGTCATCGCAAGTTTGCACCGATTGTGCGTTTACAGGTCAAGCCGGATATCGCCCCTTTGCTTCGTGGGCGTCTGGCGGCAGACCTGGGTCTGGACGAAGAACAGGATGTTTTCGCCACAGCAGGGATGTTCGGTCTGTGTGACCTTTGGGAACTTTACCGATTGGAGTGCCCGGAACTGAAAATTGCCCCTCATCACCCGATTGATCATCCATTGTTGATCAAGGAACGGAACATTTTTCACACCATCCGTGATCACCGGGCGATTTTACTGCAGCACCCCTACGAATCCTTCGCCTCCTCGGTGGGGCGTTTTCTCTATGAGGCGGCTACTGATCCGAAGGTGCGTGGGATTAAGATGATTCTTTACCGCACCGCCCCCGACAGCGAGATTATCAAGTTCCTGATTCGTGCTGCGCAGAACGGTAAACAGGTCGCGGTCGTTGTTGAGTTGAAAGCCAGCTTTGACGAGCAAGCCAATATCAAGTTGGCCAGCCGTATGGAAGAGGCGGGCATCCATGTCACTTACGGGGTGGTCGGGCTGAAAACCCATGCCAAGGTGATCCTGGTGCTTCGCCAGGATTTCAAGGGGCTGAGGCGCTACGTGCACATCGGCACCGGCAACTATCACCCGGTGACCGCGCGACTCTATTCTGATTTGGGAATATTTCTTTACGATAAAGAGATTGGTCGGGATGCAACCGAACTGTTTAATTACCTGACGACCGGTTTTACTCCCAAGCGCAGCTATACGCAGCTGTTGCCAGCCCCGAAAATTCTCAAAAAAGCGCTGCTGGATAAGATCGACCGCGAAATTGGCCAACACTCTGCTGAAACGCCCGCTTTGATCCGGTTTAAAATGAATGCTCTGGAGGATGTCGATATAGTCAAGGCGCTTTACCGTGCCTCCCAGGCCGGGGTTAAGGTCGAGCTGCTGGTGCGTGACAGCTGCCGCATTCGTCCCGGGATTCCCGGATTGTCGGAAAATATCCGGGTGATTTCAATTGTCGGACAATTCCTGGAACATGCGCGGGTCTTCTATTTTCAGAATGGTGGCGATGAAGAATTTCTGATCGGTTCAGCGGATGCCATGAAACGGAACCTGGAACATCGGGTGGAAACCCTGGTGCCGATTCCTAACGAAAGCATGCACGAGCAGGTGCGGGAATTTCTCGATCTGCAGCTGAATGATCAGGTCAGTGCCTGGGAGCTACAGTCGGATGGCAGTTACCGGTTGGTCAATCCGGAGGCGCGCAAGGGAGCGGAAGGGTGTCAGGAAAAACTGATCAAGCTGGCAGAGAAACGTCAGCACGAAGTGCGGCGCCTGCGTAAGCGGAAATCGCGCCAGGCCGGGGAGCCCGAGAGGCAGTTTTCATGGATAGTTCGACAGCCTCCTTGAGTTGCTCAATCGCTAATTTCTCCGAAAGAGAACATCGGGTGTCAGGTTTTTCCCTTGACAGTTATGCTGCCGGTGGCTACAGTACGCCGTTGCGGCGCTGTTTCTGCGTCTGCAGTTTGTCAATTTGTCGATAGGAGATAGTAACAATGTATGCGGTGATCAAGACCGGAGGAAAACAGTACAAAGTTTCCGAAGGCGACCTGCTCAAGGTCGAAAAGATCGACGGCGCAGTCGGTGAGACTGTCGAACTCGATCAAGTCCTCATGGTCGGTGGCGCAGAGGTTAAACTCGGAACACCTCTCGTACCAGGTGCCAAAGTCAAGGCACAGATCGTTGCCCAGGAAAAAGACAAGAAGATTCTTGTCTTCAAATCCAAGCGGCGCAAAGGGTACCGTAAAAAATACGGCCACCGTCAACCCATTACCCGACTCAAAGTCGCGGCAATCGAAGCTTAAGGAGGCGATCTCATGGCTCATAAGAAAGCTGCCGGTAGTTCCAGGAACGGTCGCGACAGTGCGGGCAAACGGCTCGGGGTCAAGCGTTTCGGAGGTCAGGAAGTGACCGCCGGTTCCATTCTGGTCCGCCAGCGCGGCACTACTTTTCACCCCGGCAACAACGTCGGTTGCGGCAAGGACTACACCCTGTTCGCGCTGGTTGATGGCGTGGTCAAGTTTGAAGTCAAGGCCAAGGGGCGTAAGCAGATCAGCGTTTACACTGCCTGATCAGCTCCTGCCCAGGAACTCAAAAAAACCCGGTGCTGCTAATGTGGCCACCGGGTTTTTTCCTTTGTGGCAAGGCGATTCGTTGCTGCGTTACGCTCAGTATCCAATTTAAAGTTATGGCGACTCCGCCTCGCCCTGAAATGCCTGCAAGTCTTGCCGCAGATTCTCTTTGCAGTTGGGGTATAGCGGTCTAGGAAAAAAGCTATGAAGTTTGTCGATCAGGTCAGAATTGAAGTCAAAGCCGGGGATGGCGGGCGCGGTTGCGTCTCCTTCCGCCGTGAAAAATTCGTTCCCAAAGGTGGGCCCGACGGGGGTGATGGAGGCAAAGGGGGGAATATCTATTTTGTTGTCGATAACGCCCTGACGACCCTGCTTGACTATCGTTATATGCGCCATTGCAAGGCCAAGAACGGTGCGCCTGGGCTGGGCAAGACCATGCATGGGAAAAATGGTGAATCTCTCGAACTGCGGGTGCCGTCGGGAACGCTGGTTTACGACGACGAAAGCGGTGAGCTGCTAGCCGATCTGATCGAAACTGGTGAACCGATCCTGTTTTTGCCCGGTGGCCAGGGTGGCCGGGGTAATGCCCGTTTTGCCACCAGTACCAACCGGGCACCGCGCCATGCCCAGCCAGGGATTGCCGGTGAAACCAAGCAACTGCGCCTGGAATTGAAGCTGCTCGCCGACGTTGGTCTGGTGGGGTTGCCGAATGCCGGCAAGTCGACCCTGATCTCGGCCGTTTCGGCGGCCAAACCGAAGGTTGCCGATTATCCCTTTACCACTTTGGTACCGAACCTCGGCGTGGTTCCGTATGGCGGCTACAAAACCATGGTGATTGCTGACATTCCCGGGCTGATTGCCGGGGCCAGCGAAGGGCATGGTCTGGGAACCCGTTTTTTGCGCCATGTCGAGCGGACCGACCTGTTCCTGCATCTGGTTGACCTGAGCTGTATGCAGAGTGGCGATCCGTTTGAGAATTTCCAGATGATCAACAACGAACTGCGTAACTATGATGAGTCGCTGGCGCAAAAGCCTCAGTTGGTGGTCTTGACCAAGATGGATGTCCCCGAGGTCAGGGAACAGGCGGAACAGTTAACAGGCCACTTTGAGTCACTCGGCTACCCGGTCTTTCCGATCTCTGCGGTGACTGGTGAAGGGCTCAAAGCGCTGGTTTTTTCCTTGGGCGAGGAACTGGATCGCCTCCGCGAGATGGAATCGGCTTCAGGTCAACTTGACACCGGTCCG
>JADFVC010000129.1 GCA_015222355.1 Chloroflexota bacterium
CCAGTCGATCTACCGCTGGCGGGGTGCCGAGGTCAGCAATATCCTCGATTTTGACAATGATTTCCCCCGTGCCAGGGTCATCCGCCTGGAACAGAACTACCGTTCGACACAGACGATCATCAAGGCCGCCGGTCGGGTTGTCGGTCATAACCGCGACCGACGTGACAAGGAGCTCTGGACGGACAATCCGGTTGGCGAGCCTTTACAGATTGAGGCGGCTCCCGATGACCTGGAAGAAGCCCGATTTGTCGCTGACGAGATTGATCGTCTGCAGTGCGATGGTTTTGCGCTGCGTGACATCGCTGTTTTTTATCGCACCAATGCCCAGTCACGGGCTCTGGAAGAGGCACTGCGCGGCAGTCGTATCCCTTACGTAATGTTCGGCGGAGTTAAATTTTACGCCCGGATGGAGATCAAGGATGTTCTCTCTTATCTGCGATGGTTGGTCAACCCGGCCGATTCCCTGGCGGCCAAGCGGATCATCAATATCCCGGCGCGCGGGATCGGCGCCGCCACCGTGGCACGGATTGCCGCTTTTGAGCAGGCTGCCGGCGGCTTTTTGCCCGCCTGCCGGTTGGCTTTGAAACAAGGTGTTTTGAAGGGGATGGCCGGCAGGCGGGTCGCCGGTTTTGTCGAGCTGATCGATGATTTCACTGCACAATTGGCGCGTTTGCCTTATCCGCAACTGATGGCCGAATTGATTGAGCGCAGTGGCTATGGCCCGGCCCTGAAGGAAGAAGCGGAACAGGCGCTGACCAGTGATGGCCGCCAGGAGGCCAAAGGGCGTTTAGAAAACCTCGAACAGCTGCTCGCCGGGATGGAGGAGCATGCCGCCAGAGATGGTCGCTTGCTGGATTACCTGGAACAGGTGGCGCTGATTACTGATCTGGACAGTTACGATTCGGAGCGGCAACGGGTGACCTTGATGACCTTGCACTCGGCCAAGGGTCTGGAGTTCCCGGTGGTTTTTATGACCGGGATGGAGGAGGGGCTGTTTCCTCACTCCCGGTCCGGTAACGGGGGTGAAGAGCTGGCTGAAGAACGGCGACTTTGCTATGTCGGCATGACCCGGGCAATGCGCAGGCTTTATTTGTCGCACGCCCGTCGCCGCCGGGTTTACGGCACCTATCAGTTCAATCCGCCGAGCCGGTTTCTGGCGGAAATCCCCCCGGAACTGCTGGCAGATACGCCGCCTGTGGAGTTCAAGGAAAAATCCGCAGACCAGCATAATCTGGCCTCATTGTTCGATCTGGCCAATCCGGCACAAAAAGCCGGGGAAAGACCCCTGAGCGTTGCACCGGAGCCGGTTTTCCCGGCGGCAGAAGAAGCCATTATTGAGACAACTGCCGGTTTCAGACTTGGTACGAAGGTGCGCCACATCAAGTTCGGCATCGGAACGGTGCGACGGCTGGAAGGTGTCGGGGACAAGCAGAAAGTGACCGTCTATTTCAACTCGGTCGGGCCGAAAAAATTGTTACTCAAGTTTGCCGGCTTGATGCCCGTATAGGTGCCACTGTTTAGAGGTGAGGCAAATGACAGGGTTTGATGAACAGTTTACCCTTTTGCTGGTCGACGATAATCCAATCAACCTGATGCTGTTGGCAAAGATTATCGAGCTTGACTTGCCACGGGTGCGCATCCTGACCGCAACCAGCGCCGGGGAAGGATTAAAACTGGCTGCGCAGGAGTCGATTGATGGCGCCTTTATCGATGTCCAGATGCCGAAGGTGAGCGGCCTCGACATGTGTCGTAAACTGAAGGCCGATCCACGTACGGCAAGCATGCCGCTGGTTCTGATAACCGCTCATATGTCGTCACCGGAAATGCGTGCCGCAGGGCTTGACGTCGGAGCTTACGATTTTATTTCTCAGCCGATCAGCAATGTTGAGATGCTGGCGCGCATCAAGGTGATGCTGCGACTCTGCCAGAGTGAAAAACTGCAGCAGCAGAATAATGGGCAACCGTTACAACAGGGCGAAAACAACTCCGCCCGGCGACGTTGGCTCGCCGGCTTGCTGCTGTCAGGCGA
Source organism: Chloroflexota bacterium (assembly GCA_015222355.1). Classification (GTDB taxonomy): domain Bacteria; phylum Desulfobacterota; class Desulfuromonadia; order Desulfuromonadales; family Geopsychrobacteraceae; genus Malonomonas. Next base: position 2,030 of record JADFVC010000129.1, read on the forward strand.
GGGTTCGCAACAATCCCCCGACCCGACACTTATCAAAACTCTGGCCGCAGATATGGTAGATTCCGGTGAGATTGATGAGTGGCAGCTGGCGGAACAATTGACCGGTCGCTTTCCAACTCCCTGGCGGGAAACATTCCAGAAACTGGCTCTGCTCAACAGCATCCCCGTGCCGTTGGCAAGAAACTTAAGCGCTCTCGCCGACATCGAGGCAGTTTTTGCCTACCTGCAGCGGCACGATTTAGTGGTTCAGTCTGCAGGAGTTTCAAATGTTTGTTTCAAAACTTCGGTGGCCGGGGTGTTGCGCGAATCAGCGCAGCGTCTTCTCCGCCGGGAACAGCAACAAGAAGTTTATCGCCTTGCGGCAGATTGGTACCAGCAAAAGGATGACCTGACGAGCACTCTTGATTACCTGCTGAGGGCAAAGGAATACCCGGCAATTTCGCAGTTGCTCAGTCAAACAGGTTTTGTTCTGCTGGCTGAGCGTTATCAGCCACGCGCGAGGCAACTGCTGGCGACAATTCCTGAAAAAAGACTGGCCGGTTGCGGGTGGTTGTCCCTGTTTGCCGGTATCGGTCATTTCCGCAACAATTCCCTTGAGGTTGCCCCCTGGCTGGAGCTGGCCCGGACTCATTTTGTGACTGAAGGTGACCGGCGCGGCGAGTTGCTGGCTCTTTCGCGCCAGGTTATTCAGTACCTGCTGGTTGATGGTAAGGTGGAACAGGGCCTGCAACAGCTGCCACGCTTGCGACAGCTGGCTGATCAGCAGTTTGAATTGCTCGATCCGGTTAACCGTCTTAAAGTCAAATTTACCCTGGGATTGGCAGAACTGTTTTTTGCCGGTGATCTCTCCCGGACTGAAGAACTGTTGCAACAAGCACTGGCAGAAGCTCATCAGCAAGACTTACTGAACGAGTTGCTTGAACTGCAATTGTTGCAAGCGTTACTGGCCCTCTTTCAGGGTCGCTTCCGGGTTGGTCGTGCCGCCCTGGAACAGGCTAACCTGTATGCCGGGCGGCTGGTCAATCAAGAATTGCTGCTTGATGCTTTTCCGGTGGTAGCCGCCGCACTGCTTTTTGCCGGCGGTGAGTTGGAGAGTTTCGATGAACAGCATCGCGCTGCTGAAAGGCTTTGGGGAAGGGAGCGTCTGAAAAACTCGGCCTGTGGTCCTCTCCTGAATTTCTTTGCCGTCCTGGCTCAGGTCGCTCGGGGCAAAAGGGGCGTTGCCGGAGAGCAGCTGGAGGTGGCCCTGGTCGGTGGTTCGTCTGCCTTCAGTGCGCATTTACAGAGCTGGTTGTTGCAGTTGCGTGCCCTGCTGAATGCACAGGCCGGGCAGGAATCCGCAGCACTGCCTGATTCGACTCAGGCCCTCGAGCTACGTGCCCAGGCCGATGGTCAACTCTCCTGGTTGCCGAACCTGCTGCTGGCCGGGGCGACTGCGTTGATTTTACAGCAGTATGACCGGGCGGCCGAGCTTTTGGAGGAAGGGTCGGCAAAGTCACAAGCACTGGGGGAGGATTGTTTTTACAGTGGCTTCTGTGCCTGGTCGGCTTTGTTGCATTTACGTCGGGATGAACAAGAGCAGGCCCTGGAGCGACTCGGTCAGTTGTTCGGCAGCTTGCGGCGTAAACATCTGGATTTCTTTTTTGCTCTGACCCCGGAGCTGCTCAGGGAACTGCTGCCGGCGGCCATGCAACGTGCCGAGTGGCGAGAGCAACTCAGACAACTGGCCTGGAAGCGGCTGGCTTGCGGGCTGGACGAGTCCGGTCGCCTGATCCCGCTCGCGAACCTGCAGACCCTTGGTGGCTTCCAGCTGGTTCTCGGCGGCAGAGAACTCAACTTCAGCGACGTCGGCCAGCCCTCCCGGCTGATTCTGGCGCTATTGGCGGCAGCTCCCAATAACGCTTTATGTACGGAAGTTTTGATGGGCACCCTCTGGCCCGACAGTCCCCCGAATAAAGCTCGAAACAGTTTTGATGCGGCCCTTTCCCGGTTACGTAAAAATCTTGAAAACTGTTTTGGCAAGCAGATTCGTCAGGACTACTTGGTTCTGGAAAAAGGCATGCTGTTGCTGAAAAATGTGCTGATTGATGCCCGTCAGTTTACCACGGCAATGGAAACGTCCCGCCGTCACTTGCAGCGGCAAAATCTTTGGCAGGCCGAGTTGGCCTTGCGCCAGGCCGGTAAAACCTGGAAAGGAGACTTTTTAGCCGGTTATGAACTGGTTGCTGATCTGCCGTACTACCGTGAACAACTCTCACAATTGCGGCTGGAGCACCTCTCTGTGCTTGCCCGTATTTTGCAACAGCGTAGAGAGATCGCTGAGGCGATCGGTTTATTGCAAATCGGTTTACAGCTGGAACCGACCCAGGACTCTCTGGTCCAGCAATTGTTGCTGATCTATCAACAGCAAGGAGAAAAACACGCGGCCCGGCAGTTACTTGAAGCTTTTCGTAGAGCACTGGAAGCGGAGGATTACGATCCAGAGGAGATTACTGAATTGATTGAAACCCTGAGCCCAGAGCGGCTTGAATTATAAACCATCCATAGTAGAGGAATAGCATTATGAGTACTTGTGACAGCTGTAACGATAGTTCCTGCTCGGTGAAGCAATCGGGCGAAGCCAATGATGAACAGGCGCAGATACGCCGCAACCTGGCGATCCGGATGTGTGGGATCCAAAACAAGATTATCGTCATGTCCGGCAAGGGCGGTGTTGGTAAAAGCACGACCGCGGTCAATCTTGCTTTTGCACTGGTTGAAAAAGGTTTCAAGGTGGGTTTGCTCGATATCGATCTGCATGGACCGAGCGTGCCGACCATGTGTGGACTGACCGGAGAGCGACCGCAGGCAAGCGAAGAGGGGATTTTCCCTCTGGAGGTTTCCGGTCTCAAGCTGATGTCGATCGGTTTTTTGTTGGCCTCGTCCGGCCAGGCAACGATCATGCGCGGGCCGATGAAGCATGGTGCCATTCAGCAATTGCTGGCTGATGTGGTCTGGGGTGAGCTTGACTATCTGTTGATCGATTGCCCTCCGGGAACCGGTGATGAGCCCTTGAGCGCAGTGCAGCTGCTCGGTAAAGGGGCGGCCGCCGTGGTGGTGACCACGCCACAGGAAGTTGCGCTGGTCGATGTGGAAAAATCACTCAGCTTCTGCCGTGAACTGAAGCTGCCGGTGGTTGGCCTGATTGAAAACATGAGCGGATTTGTCTGCCCGCACTGCAACGAAGTGTCGGATATCTTCAAAAGCGGTGGCGGCGATAAGCTGGCAGAGAAAACCGGCGTGGCCATGCTGGCCAAGGTGCCTCTCGACCCACGGATTGTTACTTCCGGAGATGACGGCAAACCGCACATTCTTTCCCATCCCGAGTCGAGTTGCAGCGAAGCTTTACGCAAGGTTGCCGCGGCGGTTGTCGCTTTTGTCGACGGGGAATGATTCAGTAAAAACAGGTGTTTTCCTTGTTTTATCCACCGACGAATGTTAATTTTCAGCATCCGTGCCGACCCGGTTTCTTTGGGTCGGCTTGATATATCGGTGAGCTGGAATATTCACCTAGTACCATGTACATCATAAAATTTCGCAAAATTGCGCCGGGATTTGACGTGCCAGCAAGGCGTGATTTCAGTTGCATAGC
>JADFVC010000130.1 GCA_015222355.1 Chloroflexota bacterium
AGGTTTTCCTCCGGCCCGACCAGCAACTGAATCAGCCGGTACTGAACCTGGTTGGTATCCTGAAACTCATCAATCAACAGATATTCGAAACGCTCCTGCCAATGCCGTCGGACCTCCGGATGTTCCTCAAACAAGCGCACCGTCAACAGCAACAAATCACCGAAATCGACTGCATTGGCCGCCTGCATGCGCTGTTGGTAAAGGGCATAGAGCTCGGCCAGTTGCCGCTCATCGGGACGATTTTCAAGCAGCAGTTCAGGACTCAGGCCACGATTCTTGGCTCTGTCGATAAAGGCCGCGGCGGCCCGCGGTTTCAGCACTTTTTCCGCAATTCCCTGTTCTTTGAGCAGCTCGCGCAGCAGCCGCAACTGGTCCTGATCATCGTAAATAGTAAAGTCACGGCTGAAGCCGAGATGCTGAATCTCCTGGCGCAGAATTCGTACACAACTGGCGTGGAAGGTTGCCACCCAGGGGAGTTCCCCGTCATCGAGCAAGCTCTCAAGCCGCTCACGCATCTCAGCCGCCGCCTTGTTGGTAAAAGTGACCGCCATAATCCGCCAGACCGGCACCTGCCGTTCGCGGATCAGATAGGCCACCCGGTGGGTCAGCGCCCGGGTCTTTCCCGAACCGGCTCCAGCCAGCAGCAATAACGGCCCGGTCTCATGCAGCACCGCCTGCCGCTGCGGTTCATTGAGTCCGGCCAGCAGTTCAGTCATCATCCGGCATCCCCAGACTCTTGCTCATCAGGGCCCGATTGTAGGCCATCACCATATCGCGCCGGGAGATGATGCCATACAACTTCCGATGGGTTTCCCGGTCAACCACCGGCAGCTGTTCGATGTTGCGATAGCCGATGCGGCGCATCGCTGTGTCCAGATCTTCCTCGGCGTGCACGGTGATCACCTTGGTGGTCGCCAACTCCTTGACCACAACCAGATCCAGCAGATCCTGTTCAAACACCACTCCCAGGAAATCCTGCACGGAAATGATCCCGGTCAGTTCACCGGCTTCGTTCACCAGTGGGAAATTGGTGTGATGGGTCTGTTCGATAAAGCGGGCAAAGTCTCTCAGGGTCATATTTTCCGGCACCGACTCAACACGCCGCTGCATCACTTCACCGACCGCCAGCGACTTCATGATATTACGCTCTTTGCCCGCATCCAGATTGATCCCGGCACGGGTCAATTCGACCGTTTCGAGGCTGTCCTTTTTCAGGTGGCGGGCGATCGTCGTGCCGATAACACAGGTCAGCATAATCGGGATGATAACCTGGTAACTGTCGGTAATTTCGAACAACAGGAAGATGGCGGTCATCGGTGAATGGGTTGCGGCGGCGAGAAAGGCTCCCATGCCGACCAGCGCATAGGCTCCTGCGGAAAGGCCGGCAGCCGGAAAGACCAATTCAACAATATGACCGAAAGCCCCCCCGGCAACGGCACCCAGAAACAGGCAGGGCGCAAAGAGGCCGCCCGGCAGGCCGGAACCGAGGGTGATCGAAGTAGCGACCATCTTGGCGACCACCAGCAGCGCCAGCAGATACCAGGCA
>JADFVC010000019.1 GCA_015222355.1 Chloroflexota bacterium
ATGATACTGTTATTGACAGGGAATTGTGAGGTTAGATCGGAGAGTTGGCTTTTCAGTTGTGGAATCAGCGCCAACAAGAGGACGACAAAAGCAAGCAACAACCATTCGTGACGCTTGCGGCGGGGTTTCCCCTCTGAGTTTGAAGTTGGCACCTCATCACTCATCAGTATATTCCTTAATGTCGAACAGGCTGATGAAAGCCCAATTCTATTGAATGCGTCATGACAAAACAAGTCTGACGTCATTAAATCATTGAGATGGTAATAAAAAGGCAGCCCGAAGGCTGCCTTGAGTGGTGAGCTGTGAGGTTAGGCTTTGTTCCAGGCAAGGTCAATAGCAAAGGATCTTGTGCTGGAACGCTGGGCTTCCCGGAGGGCCTGTTCACTGAATTCAGCATAAGACCAGTGGGATGGATTGTCAAGAATGGTTTGGACCATTTTGGCGTTCAACTCATGCCCGGCTTTGAAAGCACGGATGTGGCCGAGCAAGGGACAACCGAGCATGCTGAAGTCTCCGAAAGCGTCAAGGATTTTATGGCGAACGAATTCGTCGGGGTAACGCAATCCCTCCGGGTTCATGACTCCTTTATTGTCGATAACAACGGCATTTTCAAGTGAACCACCACGGGCAAGACCGTTAGCTTTCAGGTATTCAACTTCGTGCAGAAAACCGAAGGTTCGTGCAGGGGCAATCTCTTTACAGAAATTTTCCGTGGTGAATTTCATACTGTACTGTTGCACTGAAATCGCCGGATGCTCAAAGGCTATATCGAAAGTGATACGGAAAAAACGCGATGGGATGATACTGATCCGTTTTTCTCCTTCAATAATTTCCAGTGGTTTACGAATGGCGATAAATTTACGGCTGGCAGCGAGTGCTTTTGTCCCGGTCTGTTGGATTTCCCGGACGAAAGGAGCGGCACTCCCGTCAAGTACGGGGACTTCCGGGCCATCAATATCAACATGCAGATTGTCGATGCCGAATGCGGCTAACGCCGCCATGAAGTGTTCTACGGTTGAGACGGTCGCCCCGTGGCAACCCAGAACTGTTGCCATGCGGGTATCGACAACATTTTCCGGACAGGCTTTGATGTCGGCGGTTTGTTCTCCGTCAGTTCGATGGAAAATAATACCGGTGTTGGCTGTTGCCGGGTACAACTTGAGATTGATCCGCGATCCGGTATGGAGGCCGATCCCGGAAATTGTGAGGCTGTTTTTAATGGTGCGTTGAAGAATCATACTATTTTGTCCAGTCTGCAGTGAAATATACTGCAGTAAATTATATGCAAAGAGCTTGCCAGTCTGGGTGCTGTTTCAAGTGGTTGAATTCGTGTGTGATTTTTCTATGCGGTGAATGGGTAGTGACTGATCGTTGCAGTGCTGCACGCGTTTTAGAAGATCTGTGCCGGTCTGGACACAGAAAGTCAGTTACATTCTTCCGGAGCGGAGGATCGCAATCGCTAATCCAAAACCGAGAACTCCAGCGGCTGTGTATCCGAGTAGCCCGAGGATTGGAAAGCCGAACAGCATCGTTCCTTTTTCGGTCTGCATGATCAGTGATGAGCCAATAATTAAAGCTGCGATGACCATACTGAAGGATATGCGGTTAGTAGACTTGTCCAGGTCGTTAATCAGTCTCTCCAGGCCACGGTGTTCCAGATCAATTTTAAATTGGTTGCGGTTGATTCGATTGATGAACTCCTTAATGTCCTTGGGCAAACTTTTTCCGAGTGACTGATACGATTGTAAGGTTCGCGCGGCATCTTTGGCAATGCTGCTTGGAGAGTAGCGATCTTTCATGATCTGCTCGGTAAAAGGTTTCAACTGTTCAACCATGTTGAAGCTCGGGTCCAACTGTCTTCCTATTCCCTCCATAGCGAATAAGGCACGAGATAATAACATCAGGTTCGACGGAAACTTGATCCGGTATTCGGTCAGAATTTCTACAAAATCGATCAGCAGTTTACCAACCATCAGATCCTGTAAAAGGATGTCGTAATAATCATCGATAAATTCAGTCAGATCACGCTTTAGATTTTTGATGTTTGATTCGTCGAGAAGCTCCCCGGAGTAGAGAAGCTGCGAGACGATACGATCGACATCCCGGCGCAGAACGCACAGAAGGAGTTCTGTCAGCTGTAGCTTTAAATCTTCATCCAGGCGTCCAACCATACCGAAATCGAAGATGCAGATCACATTGCCCGGTAATACGTGAAGGTTGCCAGGATGCGGGTCGGCATGGAAAAAACCATGTACAAAAACCTGCTTGAGAAACGCATCTGCGCCACTTTTGGCAATCTGTTTCAGGTCATAGCCAGCCGCTCGCAGTTCGTCCAGTTGGGAAATTTTTATCCCGGAAATGAATTCAAGTGTCAGGACGGTACGTCCGGTATGCTCCCAGAAAACTTTCGGGATTCTAACGGTTTCTTCACCAGCAAAATTAGCTGTAAAGCGATCTATCGTTCGGCCCTCACGAGTAAAATCGAGCTCGCGATGAATTGTTCGGCGGAACTCCTTAACCAGGCCGATAGGATTGTATAAATGTCCACCCGGCAAGTGTTTTTCAACCAGGTAGGCTAACCCCATGAGAATATCAATATCTGTTTCGATGATGGATTCGATGGCCGGACGACGGATTTTAAAAACAACCTGTTCCCCTGTTTTCAGGGTTCCTCGATGGACTTGGGCGATGCTTGCAGTTGCTAATGGCGTCTGGTCAAAATTGCTGAAAAGTTCCTCGACGGGATGGCCCAATTCCAGGTGGACCTGCGCCAGGATCTGCTCTGCCGGGACGGCAGGGACCCGATCCTGGAGTTTTTTCAACTCATCCAGGTACTCAATAGGGACGATGTCAGGACGAGTTGAAAGTAATTGGCCGAGTTTGATGAAGGTGGGGCCAAGCTCTTCCAGTGCCAATCGCAACCGTTTTGCCTGGGAAAGACGTTCCAATTCGCGGGATGCTGTCCCGAGGGAAACGATCCGCTTGCCTAATTCCAGGTAATAATCGATATTGAGCTGTTCTACGACATGGCCAAATCCGTATTTAATAAGAATTCCGAGGACTTGACGGTAACGTTTTAGCGATCGAATATTCCGGTTGATCTGCGTGAATGGCAGCATCTAATTTGTCGCAGTCCGTTTATTTTTCCCGGGCTTTTAGCTGTTTTTCAAGGTGTTCCACTTTGTGCTGGAGCTTTTCGAACTCTTTTACGGTGACAACCCCGATGCGTTCACAGGCTTTTTTAACCTCATCCCGGGCCAATTCTTCCAGCTTCTGCTGATTGTCTTTGGCCGCATCCTGAAGTTTTTCCAGCAGTTTTTTCCCTTCTTCTTCAGTGAGGTTCATCCGCTTTTTGAGATCATCAATCAGCTCTTCCGCTTTTTTCTGGGTCAATGCCAAAGCACCGATCCCTGTCAGCAATGTTTTTTCAACGATTTCCAGCATTACAGCCTCCTTTAGAATAGAGTAAAATGTGAAATCCTTAAAAATCATAACAGGTTCTGCCGCTTCCTCAATCTCGGTTCGGAATCGGAAAAAAAGAATATGACTCAGCCGGGCTTCTTTCTGGGGGCGTAACGGTCTTTTTCCGAATAGATACAGCCACAATATTGCTGTCGGTAGAGACCCATTTCTTTGGAGATTCGAATCCCTTCGTTCCAGCCGGTCCGAAAATCTTCGTAATGAAAAAACAGCCCGTATTCGCTGGCCAGCTGCCGGCCGAAATCGACAATTTCCTGATGCTTCTGATAGCGAGAATAAAGCAGGGTGGTCGTGAAGCCTTCAAACCCCTGTCGCTGAGCTTCTTTGGCGGTTGCCAGCAGGCGCGACTGATAGCAATGTTCGCAACGGTTCCGCGGATCAGTCGCAACGGCAGCAAGAAATTCTTCCAAACGATATTCCTCGTCGTAAGTCACAGGAAGTTGCACTTTTTCCGCATATTCCCGAGTTGTTGCCAAGCGTTTGCTGAACTCCTGATAGGGGTGAATATTGTGGTTATAAAAATAGCCGGCCAGTTGGTGGTTCTGCTCACGCAAAACCTTGACGGGATAGATGGCACAATTTCCACAGCAGATATGAAGTAGGATACGCATTTCTTGATTCCTGATGAGATGGGTGTCGATCACTGATGACTTCTTCTTTAACCGAAAGGGGGCAACCTGTCAATCCAATCGCAGGTTCTCTTTTGGAAGCTGTAGTTTTTTCCAGATTTTTTTCGCCAGATTCCGGGCTGCCTTTGAGCTTTTCAGCTGGCGGTGACAGAGACTGTTGAGGTGATTCCTGAATTGACTCATGTCCTGCTGATAGTGTTGCAGTAATGTCGCAAGTTGCTGACGATCGGTTGGCAGATCGACGGATGTTTTTCCCAGTTCTGCAGACAATAGCAGGGCTTGGGTAAATTCAGCCCCGTAACCACTGATGATTTTACCTGCGGCATCGACAAGTTCCACCTGCCCGAGTAATTCACTTTTCACTGACAATGGTAGCGTGAACCGGTAGCTCGTCATTTGCGGGTTTTCCAGAAAATAGAGATATTGTTCGGGGTAAGTCGGAATTCCCTCTGCCTGCAGCTGTAGTATCAGCTCTTCTTTTAGGTTTTTGTCTACTGTTGTGCGGATAGCCGGGGCCTTCCTTCCGGTGTTATCAGGGAGTTCAATGGTGAGAATTTCCGGTGCTTGCAGTAGCTCTGCGAGAAGTTGATCCGGGTCCTGATGTTGCTCACTGGCGTAGGTTGATTCTTTCGTTTGGGCCAGTTCTCTAAGAATAATGGTATCTGGACGCGGCCAGTTTGTTGCTACCGGGCTGATCCGTTTTTGTCCCGGAGAGCTATTGTCCCTCAGGTGAAAATGGAACAATTGACCCAGTCGGCTCTCCATGTAGATCTGCAAACCGATTTTTTCTTTCTCTGCTAACTCCTCATCTTCCGGCCAGCTCAGTTTGTTTTCAAGCAACTGGTAGAGGGGGGTCGGCAACTGTAACGCCAGCAGGAGTTGGGCGCGATAAACCTCCGGCTTGTCTGCCGGTAAAAAGGTTCTTGTTCCGTCTGGTCGGCGGGCGGAAACTGGACGGGTCAATGCCGATTGCGGGCCCAGCTTGAGAGTAATAGAATCGTTATCCAGAGTTTGTGCCTCAAGAATCGCATAGTGTTCACAGAGTAATGGCCAGAGGGGAGTGCCAGCGGAGCTTTGTAAGGCATCACCAGGCAGGGTCAGGCAAAGTCGCTGTTGGTTTTTACAAAGGCCAAGCAGATGGATCGCCTCCCAGAGCCAGAGAGGTTTACCACCAGTCAGGCGGAATCTGCGATTTGGCCATGACACGCGAAGTAGAGCCAGATAGCGGAGGCGTTCTTCATGCGAGGGCAGATTGGTATTTTCAAGCCTCGCCCAGAAACTGAGGCCGGTTTTTTCTGCCAGATCCAGCTGAAAGATATTTCCTACTGTCAATGTCTGCACCGGGTGGCCAAGCAGATCCGCAAGCAAGGCTGTTGCCGCAAGCAGGGCCGGTGAGTCGGAGAGGACAAGTTGCGGTACGGAAGGAAAGGAGGCTGTCTGCGGATACAGGTAAATATCCGCTGAAAGATCTTCAATGGCCTTTTTCGGGTACCAGCCTTGAATCAGGGATTGAATGCTGTCAATGGCCCGTTTCTGTGGTTGCTTCCAGGCGAGTTGTTGCAGTCGTAGTAATAAATGATGAAAGCAGACAGAGGCTTCAAGGGGTAATGGGGGTGCTGTTGCCGTAACCGCCTGCGAAAGGGGCAGGCGCAACGGTTCCGGCAGGTCGGGTAGTGATATGGCGATGGCCCGTTCGAGTTTTTCCGGCAGAATTGCTGACGGTAGTTTTCCGTGCCAGGACAACCCGAGCAGCTGTAGCAATAACAACCGACCGGCTTCCATAGCCTGTTGATCCGCATCTTGCCCGGAGGAGGGGAGTTCATGGACTCGCTGACTACGGTAACAATTGACCAGGGCCGGCAGAGCCAGATCGAGGGTCGTTTGAAACAGGTTGTGCAGATAATGAGGAGATCGCTCGGCGGCCGGTATCAGACCAATGACGGCCAGCAGTTTAAGGGCTTCCAGGACTTCACTCAGGAGGTGTCGAAATGCATCCGGGTGGTCGGCGTATTCAAGGTTGAACTGTCGGTGCTCACTGGTCCCGTTGCGGTCTTGTTGCCAGATGCGTACCCGGTCGTTTTCCCAGGTGGCAAAATGTTTCAGACCCAAAGCTTCACAGCAACTGCGGCCGCGGCTCAGTTCGGCGGTTAAGTCCTGTTCCGGAAGCAATAAAATGCCGCCTGCCATCATGCTCTGTCGATTGATCCAGAACACCAGCGGTGGTCGCAGAACACCCTGATCAGTGTAGATCTCCGGGTAAAGATCAACTCGCCGGAAAGGGGTGCGACCATTGGCGATGACCAGCTCTGTCCAGAGGGCCAGTTGCTGGGCAAATTGCTGTAAATCAGGGCGATTCATTGTGTGGGAAATTAACCAAAAAGTGGTCTGTGCGGGTCTTTAGCAGTCAGGGGCCGTTGGAAGTGACGGAAACAGAGTTCCGTGGCCACCCGACCGCGCGGAGTCCGGTTGAGGAAGCCCTGTTGAATCAGGTAGGGCTCAATAACATCTTCGATGGTATCCCGTTCTTCGCCGATGGCCGCTGCCAGGGTGTCGAGTCCGACCGGTCCGCCGGCAAACTTGTCAATAATTGACAGCAGCAACAGGCGATCCATGTAATCGAGCCCTCGGTTGTCAACTTCCAACCGTTGCAGTGAATGATCGGCCAGCTCACAGGTGATGATTCCTTCTCCTTCAATCTCGGCAAAATCGCGAACCCGTCGGAGCAGGCGATTGACAATCCGCGGGGTGCCGCGACTGCGTCGGGCGATTTCCGTTGCGCCTTTAGGGTCGATCTGAATACCCATAATGCCGGCGCTGCGCTTGACAATGGTTGTCAACTCTTCGTTGGAATAGAACTCCAGGCGGATGATGATACCGAAGCGATCCCGCAGTGGCGAGGAGAGCAGCCCGGCACGGGTGGTCGCCCCGACCAGGGTGAAGCGAGGAATGTCGAGTTTGATCGTGCGGGCTGAGGGACCCTGGCCGATCATGATGTCGAGCTGGTAGTCTTCCATGGCCGGATAAAGAATCTCTTCGACGACCGGAGAAAGGCGATGAATTTCGTCGATGAAGAGGACATCTCCCTCTTCCAGGTTGGTGAGTACCGCGGCCAGATCACCAGCTTTTTCAATGACCGGGCCCGAGGTGCTCTTGATGTTGACACCCATTTCCTGGGCAATGATGTTGGCCAGGGTGGTTTTCCCCAGCCCCGGAGGGCCGAAGAAGAGGACGTGATCGAGAGCCTCCTGACGTTTGCAGGCGGCGTCAATAAAAACCTGCAGGTTCTTCTTGGTTTTGCTCTGTCCGACATATTCCTGCAGGGTTCGCGGGCGTAAGCCCACTTCGTAATTTTGTTCTTCCAGCAGACCGTCGGCAGCGATCAATCGTTCGCTCATGCTTTTCCTCTATTTGACAAGGATCTTTAATGCCGCTTTGAGGATTTCTTCCAGCGGGGTGCCCGGGGTAATTTTCAGGCCTTGTAGGGCCTTGCGAGCCAATGTTTCTTTGTAGCCCAGGTTGACCAGGGCCGACAAGGCGTCCTGATGGCTGGTTTCATGGTCGGGCTGCGAACTTTGGGTTGCGGGGACTGTGCCGCTAACAGCGAGTTTTGTTACTTTGTCCTGTAGCTCCAGGATCAGTCGCTCGGCACTTTTTTTGCCGATTCCCGGGATTGCCGTCAAGCGTGGCACATCTCCCCGACAGAGAGCCATTGCCAACTCATCAGTTGGAATATGTGAAAGGATGGTGATGGCCAGTTTAGGGCCGACCCCGGAAACCGAAATCAGCAATACAAACAGGACCTTCTCCGCTTCACTGAGAAAGCCGAATAGATGAATGGCATCCTCTTTTACGTGGGTATGGATCAGGAGCTGGATTTTACCGCTTTCCGGCAGGGCATAAA
>JADFVC010000131.1 GCA_015222355.1 Chloroflexota bacterium
GCTACGGACCGCCGGGCCCGGCGGAACGGGAAAAGATGATTGAGGCGCATCTGTCGCTGGTCGATTTTCTGGTTGACCGGATGATGACGCAGGTGCCGGCATTCGTCAGCCGTGATGATATTCGCAGCGCCGCCCTGATGGGACTGCTCGATGCTGCCGGTCGCTTTGACCCGCGTCGTGGTGTCCTGTTCAAGACTTTTGCCGAGCGGCGGATTCGTGGCGCGGTGTTTGACGAAGTTCGGCGCATGGACTGGTTCTCCCGGACCATGCGGGGAAAACAATCTCGCCTGGCAAAGGTGACAGAGTCTCTCGGCAAGCGGCTCGGCCGCGCGCCGGATGATGCTGAACTGGCAGAGGAGCTGGAGCTGGTACTGGACGCTTTCCATGAGCTGAAATTGCAGGTCAGCCAGCTCGGCTATGTCAGTCTGCACGAAAATCTCGATGATAGTACCGATGGCGGAAAAACCTTCATCGACAACCTGGAGGATACCCGGCAGGTCAGTGTTCAGGAGCGGATGGAGGCAGGTGAGCTGACGAAAGAGTTGGCCGCTTATCTCGAACAGCTTTCGGAAAAAGAACGGCTGGTGGTTGCCCTGATCTACTACGAGGAACTGTCGCAAAAAGAAATTTCCGAAGTTCTCGAACTGACCGAAGGGCGTATCTCGCAGCTGCACAGTCAGGCGCTCGGTAAACTGAAAGTCAAGATGAAGCGCAGTCTCAATAGTTTGCGCTCGGGAGATTGAGCGATGGTCACAGAGCAGCTGCTGCTATTGATCGTCGGTTGCCTGGCCCTGCTTGCCCTGTTGCTCGGATTCTGGCAGTTGCAGGTGACGGGTAAATTGCGTCGGGAGCTGAATGAGCTGCGCAATCTCATGGACCGCAGGTCCGCCATTGCGCCAGCGGTAAAGGGCAATTTTTCGACCAGCCTCGATACTGCTGAACGGCAGCAGCCACCGCCTTCCAGTCGTCGGAATTCAGCAGAAAAATATCGCTATGTCGGTTCCTTGGCGGAACAGGGCCTCGATGCCAAAGGGATTGCCGAGGCATTGCAGATGGCTCCGGCCGAAGTTGAGCAACTGCTGCAACTGGCGAAACTGAAACAGTCGTTTGCGGGCCAGCGAGCCGATTAAACTATTTTTACCGGCGAGTCGAGAAGTAGTTAGCATCCATCCGGATTTTCCGGATGGATGCGCAGCAAGTTTTCATAAGGGAAACGGCAAGAGATTGGAGCAGCAAGATGGGCAATGGTAAGTACGGAGCAGTCGCGGGTTTAATCGGACGGATGCAGATGATGGATAACATCAGTGAGCATCTGGCGGCGACGAGAACCCATGCCTATAAAAAGGGTGTCCCGACTTTTCATGCAGAACTTGCCGAGGCCCAGTCGGGAATGGCCTCCAAAGGGGTCAATTTTGTTCGCGTGTCAGGTGAGACCATCGATTTTACGCCCGGGCAGCTGGAATTTACGGGTGAGCCCTTGCATGTGGGAATTAACGGGGATGGATTTTTCCAGATAGAGCAGGCCGATGGCACCTTCGGATATACCCGCAGAGGAACCTTCAAACTGGATCCTGAAGGGGTTTTGATTGATGGCAATAATCAGCCGGTGATGAGTGCCGGCGGCGGACCGATGACTCTGCCGAGCCCCGATGTCGACATCGCCTCGGACGGTAACATCTGGTACAACGGCGAGCAGATCGCCCGGATCGCCGTATTTCAATTTGATGACAATGCGATTCTGCAACGTGCCCCCAAAGGCATTTTTCTCCCTTCTGACGGGAGCCAACCGGAACCGCATCCGGCTCCGCAGCTGGTACAGAATAACCTTGAAACCTCCAATGTCGACATGATGCGGACGATGGTTCGTATGAACGTGAATTTGCGGGCGTTTGAAGCGACGCAGAAGGCATTGCGGATTTACAGTGATATGGGCAGCAAGGCCGCTGAGATCGGCCTGGTTCAGTAATCAGTAAATAGAACGTTGCAAATCAGCAGCTGAAGAAGGAGATAAAAGATGATCAGAGCGCTATGGACCGCAGCAACCGGCATGCAGGCACAGCAGGTGAACATGGATGTTATCGCCAACAATCTGGCCAACGTCAACAGCTCCGGGTTCAAGAAAAGTCGGGCTGATTTTCAGGATATTCTCTACCAGACCAGCAGAGCGGCAGGCACGGGAGTTGATGGCAGCGAAGTTCCCACCGGCGTGCAGGTCGGCCTCGGTTCCCGGGTTGCCGCGGTGCAAAAAGTGTTTACCTCGGGTGATTTCCAGCAGACTGAAAATGAGCTGGACCTGGCGATTGAAGGTTCCGGTTTTTTCCAGGTCACTCTGCCTGACGGGACGGACGCCTATACCCGTTCCGGGGCGATGAAAAAAGACAGCACCGGCCGCCTGGTGACCTCTGACGGCTATCCGGTCATCCCGGAAATCGTCATCCCGGAAAATTCAACTGCGATCAACATCGGCAGCGGTGGCAATGTTGAGGTTCTCCTGGATGGTGAAAGTACCCCGACTCTGGCAGGAAATATCGAACTGGTGCGTTTCGGTAATCCGTCAGGATTGAAGAGTCTGGGACGGAATCTCTATGCTGAAACCCCGACCACCGGCAACCCGATCTCCGGAACCCCCGGTGAAGAAGGTTTCGGCACCCTTTCGCAGGGGTTTCTGGAGGGTTCCAACGTCAACATTATGGAAGAGATGGTCAATATGATCGCCGGGCAACGAGCCTACGAAGTCAATTCCAAAGCGATTAAAACAGCGGATGAAATGCTTTCCATAACCAGTCAGTTGGTTCGTTAAAAAGGCTCGCTCGATGAGAACTCTGTTGACGATAATCATGCTGTTATCAACGTTGTTTCCGGCCCTGGCACAAGCCCGGTCGGGGGCCGCAGAACAGCTGATCGGTCCGCAGGAGATCAGGCAGATTCTCAAGGACTACCTGGCCGATGAGTCAGCGCGGCTGCCGCATGTCGAGCTGCGTTTTAAATCGATTGCTCTGCCCGAACCCTACCCGGTTCCCCGGGGTCGCATCGACCATCAGGTGATCCCGGCCAAACCGGGAGTGATCGGTAGCCGCCGGGTCACCCTTTTGACCCGGGTTGACGGGCAGGTTGTTCACAATCAGTCGATCCGTGTTGAACTGGAAGCTTTGGCCGAAATCGCTGTTGCCGCTGACAACCTGCGGCGGGGCGATAAACTCGGCCCGGAAGATATCAGTTTTCAGCAGCAGGACATCTCCCGCTTGAGGCAACCGCTCTTTACCGCTGACGATGTCTACGGCAAGCGGCTCAAGCGTTCCTTACGTCTCGGTCAGCCGCTGTTACGTAAACAGCTGGAGTTTCCCCCGGTCATCAAACGGGGTGACCGGGTGGTTATTCAGGCCCGGGGTGCCGGTTTGATGTTGTCCGCTGCCGGTGAGGCAAAACAGGATGGACAGCAGGGTGAAACCATCCGGGTGATGAATATCGGCTCACGGAAA
>JADFVC010000132.1 GCA_015222355.1 Chloroflexota bacterium
AATAAGAAAGACCTGAAAGCACACCTGAACCGTTTGGAAGAAGCACGTAAGCGTGATCACCGCAAGCTCGGTCGCGAGCTGGATCTCTTCTCATTTAACGAAGACGCCGGCAGCGGGCTGGTGATCTGGCATCCCAAGGGCGCCATGTTGCGCACTGTTATTGAGGATTTTGAACGCAAGGAACACCTCAAGCGTGGTTATGACATTGTCATGGGCCCGCAGATTCTCAAGACTGAACTGTGGCAGACCTCCGGTCACTACGAGCATTACCGCGAGAACATGTATTTCACTGAGATCGACGAGCAGAGCTACGGTATCAAACCGATGAACTGCCTGGCGCACATGTTGATTTACAAGTCTAAGCCACGTTCTTACCGCAATTTACCTTTGCGCTACTTCGAACTGGGAACAGTTCATCGCCATGAGAAGTCGGGTGTGCTGCATGGGCTGCTGCGGGTCCGTGCTTTTACCCAGGATGATGCCCATATCCTCTGCCGTCCTGATCAGATTGATGCCGAGGTCAAGGGCGTTATGCAGTTTATTCAGGATGTCGCCGGTATTTTCGGTTTTGAATACCGTATGGAGCTCTCAACCCGGCCGGAAAAATCGATCGGTAGTGATGCCGACTGGGAACAGGCGACCTCAGCGCTACGCAGTGCTTTGGAGGACAGTGGTCATCCGTTCGAAATCAATGAGGGGGACGGGGCTTTTTACGGTCCGAAGATTGATGTGAAGCTGAAGGACGCGCTTGACAGGGAATGGCAGTGTGCTACAATTCAGTGCGATTTTACCCTGCCGGATCGTTTTGATCTGAATTACATCGGTGCTGACGGGGAAAAACACCGCCCGGTTATGCTGCATCGTGTCATTTTGGGTTCGATTGAACGTTTTATCGGTATTTTGATCGAGCACTACGCAGGGAGCTTCCCACTCTGGCTTTCGCCGGTTCAGGCGATTGTCTTGAATGTGACTGATAATCAGGCAGAATATGCTCAGCAGGTCTACAACCAGTTACGGGCTGCTGGCGTCAGGGTTGAGCTGGATCTGCGCAATGAGAAGCTCGGGTTTAAAATTCGCGAAGCCCAGATGGCCAAGATCCCCTATATGTTGGTGATTGGTGATCGGGAGATGGAAGAGCAGACGGTTGCTCCGCGCTACCGTGACGGTAAAAATCTCGCTGCTGTAACGGCTGTTGATTTTGCCGGTTTTGTCGCAGAAGAAACGGCGAAATATCATTGATATCGAAAAGACCCGATGCGGGTCTTTTCGTTGTTGATTTGTTTGCTTAATTGCTGCAGATATCTGCATGAGAGAGTAGAGGAGGCAGGCTCATAGCTAAAGAAGTGAATATCAACAGTGCCATCAAGGCTCGCCAGGTTCGGGTGATTGATGATGAGGGCGGTCAGCTTGGCATTCTGGTGACCAGTGAAGCATTGCGTTTGGCTGAAGAACAGGGGCTGGACCTGGTGGAGGTTTCCCCCCAGGCAGAACCGCCGGTTTGCCGGATCATGGATTACGGCAAGTATAAATATCAACAGGCCAAGCGAGCTTCCGAGGCGAGGAAAAAACAGGTCAAGGTTGAAATTAAAGAAGTTAAGATGCGACCCAAGACCGATGACCATGATTTCCAGTTCAAGATCAGGCACGCACGACGTTTTCTTGAAGAGGGCAATAAGGTCAAAATGACGATCATGTT
This sequence comes from Chloroflexota bacterium, assembly GCA_015222355.1. Taxonomy (GTDB): domain Bacteria; phylum Desulfobacterota; class Desulfuromonadia; order Desulfuromonadales; family Geopsychrobacteraceae; genus Malonomonas. The sequence continues at coordinate 1,697 of JADFVC010000132.1, forward strand.
TCGTGGCCGTGAGAACGCTCATCCTGAGCAAGGGCTGAAGCAGCTGGAAAAAGCTGTTGCGGCGCTGAAAGATGTCGGTCAGGTTGAATCCCGACCGAGTAAAATGGGGCGGTTTATGACCATGATGATCGGTCCGTTAAAGAAGTGAACCGGGAGACCGGAACAGCATAAACAAAAGGTAACAGGAGAGGAAAATGCCAAAAATCAAAACCAATCGAGGTGCGGCCAAGCGTTTTCGCAAAACCGGCACCGGAAAGATCCGTCGGAATAAGGCTTTTACCAGCCACATTCTGACCAAGAAAACCACTAAGCGGAAGCGTGATCTGCGTCGCTCGACTCTCATATCGAAGGCTGACGAGCGTAACATTGCGCAGTTGATCCCGTACCTGTAAAGCGGTCTGCCACTGAGGTAGATTCGGCTGCGAACTGTGGGGACGATCTCCCCCTGCAGATCCGGCCACGGCAAATGCCGAAAACATCCAGAGAGAAGGAGAAAGTGAGATGCCAAGAGTAAAAAGAGGCTTTAAAGCCAGACGTCGTCGGAACAAAGTTCTTAAACTTGCCAAAGGCTATCGTGGCGCCCGCAGCAAATTGTTTCGTTCAGCGACGGAAGCAGTTGATCGTGCATTGAATTATGCTTACCGTGACCGCCGTGTCAAAAAGCGTGATTTCCGTGCTTTGTGGATTGCTCGTATCAATGCCGCGGCCCGTGAAAACGGACTCTCCTACAGCCGCCTGATTCATGGTCTGAAGCAGGCAGAAGTGGTTCTTGACCGCAAGATTATGGCAGATCTGGCCGTCAACGACCCTGCAGGTTTCGCCGTTGTTGTCGAAACCGCCAAGGCTCGACTACAGTAAGCTGTTTTCAGCCATGTAGAGGGAGGTGGAGTAAAATGCTCCATCTCCCTTTTTTGTCTCCAGTTCACTTCCTTTGAAATATGCTCGGTGTTTTTATGGAGCCGGGTGTCGGATCAGAATATTGCCCGGTTTTCCCAGAAGCTGAGGCTGAAATAGGTTCATAAGATGAAAGAACGTTTACATCAATTACAGGAGGAGGCGCTTTCCTCCCTGCAACAGGCGGCGGATCTGAAAGCATTGCAGGATGTTCGTGTCCAGTTTCTCGGCAAGAAAGGGACGCTGACCGAAGTGATGAAGGGGATGCGCGAGCTCTCTGCGGAAGAACGTCCGGTCATCGGCAGTCTGGTCAATACGCTCAAAGATAAATTTGAAACGAGTTTTGCCGCTCGTCAGGCAGAACTCCAACAACAGGCGATTGCCGCGAAAATGGCCAATGAGAAGATCGACGTGACTCTGCCGGGT
>JADFVC010000133.1 GCA_015222355.1 Chloroflexota bacterium
ACTCAGAGTTTTACTCTCATTATGGGTGACGAGGTTAAATTCGAAGTCTGTCGCTTGACCGCTTTCGGCGACAGCAGAATAAATCTTCAGGCAGGGAGGTTTGCCGTCCTGGCTGGGGTAGATGCTGCTGGCCAACTGGCCGACGACCTCTTCCCGGGTCAGCCCGACAATCGCTTCATAGGCTTGGTTGACATCAATGATCACATAATCTTCAGGTTTACCCTGATCGTCGTAGGTCAACTTATGCAGGGCAACACCTTCCTGCATGGTGGTATAGAGGGTGCGGTAGCGTTTTTCGCTCTCACGCAACTTCTCTTCGGCATTTTTCCGCTCGGTAATGTCGATAAAACTTTCCAGTAAATGCGGTCTGCCGTCGAGTTGCACGGTGGAGATGGTTTTGATGATCGAAAGTTCCCGGCCGTCAGCGGTCAGCAATTTTTGCTCGAAATGATCTATCTGCTGCTCGTTGTCGGTGATCGGGCATTGTCCCTGCGGCGCCGGGCAGATGACGTTGTGACAGGCTTGACCAAGGAGTTTTTCTTGCGGAATCCCGGTCATCTCAGCCGTTGCCTGATTAGCAAAGACAATTTTGTGTGTCGTCGGATCGATCAGCAGAATACCGGCCTGGGCACCATTGAGAATTTTGGTGAGGCGAACTTCCGCTTCTTGTAGGGCTTCCTCGCTTTTTATCCGGTTTGTTATGTCGGTATAAACCAGAATGACATGGGTTGTTTCATCCAGTTTATTCTTTATCGGCGTTCCGATGACGTGGAAGTGTCGACCGTGTGATACGAAGTCAGAGTGTTCCACGATCTGCTGTGTGGCTAGCACTTGATCAAAAATACATTCCTCGAGGGGTTCTTCCCGGGGACAGATGAGGGAACGGAAATTTTTGCCGATGATGAGTTTTTCGCCGGGAAAGAGGAGATCCTGGCTTTTCCGGTTGAAAGCTATCAGGCGCATCTGGCTATCAACCACCAGAACGCCGGCACCGGCAGAGTCAAAGATGATCTGAATTTCTTCCTTTGCCAGCTTCAGATTTTCGTTGGTTTCCTGCAGATGCTCCAGCACCTGAGTGAAGGAATCTGAAACAATGCCGATCGGGTCGACGGCTAGAAGGGTCTCATCGTCCAGTTCCTCCGGTTTGAGAGTCAGGGTTCCCATGACACTGAGGAGCTGGTTGGTTTTAGCCCGGATATAGTCCCGCAGCTCCTGGTCGTTTTTTTGCAGAGTCTGCTCGTTCGCCTGCAATTGGGCAAGTTTTTCCTGAAGATGTGACAAATCAAGATCGCAAGGCTTGTCCTTTTCTTTGCTGGAATGGCTCATTTGCGCTCCTGATGGTATTTTCAGCCCCGACTGATCGTTATTTGAAAGTGCTTTTTCAGATCGAGAACATCAATTCGATACCCCATGTTGCTGACTGCTTCACTGGCCCGGTTGACCGAATCGTGGTTGTCCGTCAGGATCACCAGTTGCAATTCTCCCGAGCGCAGCAATGTTTTGTGGGTGTTGACTTCCCGTAAGGTTGTCAGCAAGGTGGATGGGCAAATCTGACCGCAGACATCGATTTTTACTGTTTTGATCTTTTGTTCAGACACTTTCCGCCCCCTTATTTGATGACATAGCGGGTCAAGATCCGGGTTCCCAACCAGGCTCCCGGGAACAGGCCGAGGGTAAACAACAGGCTTTGTAGTGAGAGTAACGGCAATCCTCCCATGAGATGCCAGACATTGCACGCCGGTGACATGTGTGAAGCCAGACCCATCATCACCCCACCGAGCAGTGCCGAAAGCAGTTGCGCCTTGGGGATGCTGAAATGTAATTGAAATTTTCCCATCGACAAAGCGGAAATGCACGACCCCAGAAGAATGCCGATAATCAGTGGAAATTGAACCAGCGATAAGCCATCCAGAAAAGGACCGGCTCCGGCGGTGAGTTCCCGTTGGCAGAGCGGGGAAAAATAATGAAACCCCTGGCCCTGAAAATAACTGAGAGTGGCAAAATGCTCAGGCAGGATGATTTGTTCGATAAATGCCCCGGCTTTGGCGTAGCTGGTGGTGATTCCGAGAGGCATGCCGAGCAACGTAAATGAAATCAGGCCGATAACTGCTAACAGGACGGCCGCTTTTTTCGGTTGCAGGTAATGACGGATCACTGAAGGGAGTTCAAGCTTGTCGAGCCGCCACCAGCGCCAGAGAAAAAGGCCCATCAGGACCAAGGCAA
>JADFVC010000134.1 GCA_015222355.1 Chloroflexota bacterium
ACATCATAAAATTTCGCAAAATTGCGCCGGGATTTGACGTGCCAGCAAGGCGTGATTTCAGTTGCATAGCCATAGCTATACAATTGAAATCGCAACGCAGCTGGCGTGGCAAATAACCAGCAAGATGCGTTAGTTTATGGTTTACATGGTACTAGTTCTGATGTTCATTCGGGGTGGAACAACCTTTAAGACAGTATTTTTGAGCAAGCTCATGCGACGATCTGTTCGACCGTTAAGGCCCCGGCTTGCCGGGCAATCTCTTTGTTTCCTCTGAAGAGGATCAATGTTGGAAGACTGCTCACCGCATACTGAGCTGCTATGCCAGGATAGGCTTCAGTATTGATTGTCGCCAGGCGGACGAAGGGTTCCAAATGGTTCGCAGTCTGTCCAAACGCTGGCGCCATCTTTTGGCAGTATCCGCACCATTCGGCCCCAAATTCCACCAAGACGAGTATGTCATTCCTGGCGATATGCCGCTGAAAGTTTCCTGCATTGAGAATGACGCTTTTCTCCTGAACGAGTGGCTGATGGCATTTGCCGCAATTCAGTTTGCCATCGAGTTGCTCAAAAAGCAAACGATTGATGGCCTCACACTGCGTACAGACAACTTGCCGTTTATCATCCATTTATAACTCCAATTGAGCTTTTAATAGGTATAATATAAGACACTTCGGTGGCCTACGAAAACTTGATGATTATGGGGCCATTTTGATCGCACGATCAGGGCTTATTAATGGTAAACTTATCCCAAACAGAAGAATATTATGAAATCAGGCGCAACGGACTAAAAATATGAGCACAGAAAGCCAATCATACTCCTTGCCGATATTGCCTTTGGAAAACACCGTAGTCTTTCCGACGATTGCCATGCCGATCTCGGTCCAGAGACCGGCATCGGTCAAGGCTGTTGAGGTCGCCTTGGCAAGTGAGAACAGGATGATTGCGATCTTTGCCAAGAAGAATGCAGCGACAGATAATCCCCAACCGACAGATCTCTATGAACTGGGAACCGTAGCAACCATCCAACTCATAGTCAGGTTTGGCACAACAGTACAGATCGTCGTTCATGGGGTGGAGCGCATAACTGTTATTGATTTTATCCAGACAGACCCCTATCTCAAGGCGCAGGTGCGGCCCTGTCCATTAACAAAAATTCACAATATCGAAACGGAGGCGTTACAGCGCGAAGTGCTGGAGCTTACCGGCCAATATTTTGCTCTGGCCCACCCTGAAAAACAGCTCCATTTCCCCTCCTTTGTTACCCTCGGCGAAGACATCATGCAACTTGTCTATCCGGTGACTAAGCTGTTGCAGCTTGAACTGGCGAAGGAGCAGGAACTGTTGGCGGCTCCCAGTGACAGGGATGCGATGAAGCTGTACAACGGCCATCTCAACCATGAAATCCAGATTCTGGAAATCCGCAAGAAGATTTCCGAACAGGCCCAGGACAAGCTGAGCAAAGAACAGAAAAAATACCTTCTCCGCGAACAGATCAAGGCGATGCAGCAGGAGTTGGGGGAAGGTTCGCCAGAAACGGAAACCAAAGAGTTGCGCAGAAAGTTCGAGGAGTGCGAGCTGCCGGAAAAGGTCAAAACTGAGGTCGAAAAAGAATTGGCCCGCCTCGAACAGATTCCCCCGTCCTCGCCTGAATACCAGGTCACCTCGGCCCATCTGGAGCTGATCCTTGAGCTTCCCTGGCAGGCGATCACCACGGATAACCTCGATTTAACCAATGCACGCCAGGTACTTGACCAGGATCACTATGGGCTGAAAGAAGTCAAGGAGCGGATCGTCGAACAGCTTGCAGTCATGAAGCTCAATCCCCAGGCCAAAGCACCTATCCTCTGTTTGGTCGGGCCACCGGGCGTCGGCAAAACCTCGCTGGGACAATCGATCGCTAGGGCACTCGGGCGTAAATTCGACCGTTTCAGCCTTGGCGGCATGCATGATGAAGCCGAGCTGCGTGGCCACAGACGCACCTATATCGGAGCCATGCCTGGCAGGATCCTGCAGTCGATTCGTCGCGCCGGGGTTAAAAACCCGCTGCTCATGCTGGATGAAATCGACAAGCTGGGGCAGGATTTTCACGGAGATCCGGCCGCCGCCCTGATGGAAATTCTTGACCCGGCACAAAACGACTCTTTCCACGATAATTATCTGGATCTGCCCTTTGACCTTTCGCAGGTTTTTTTCATCACCACGGCCAACACCATCGACAGAATTCCCAAGCCCTTGCTGGACCGCATGGAAACCCTCCATTTAAGCGGATACAGCGATGAGGAGAAGATGGAGATCGCCCAGCGATACCTTTTCCCGCGGCAGAGGACTGAAGCAGGGCTGCTGGCAGAGCAGTTTGCCGTGGCGGTTGAGACCCTTGTCGCCATCATCCGGCGCTACACCCGCGAGGCCGGGGTCCGGGAACTGGAACGCATGCTGGGGCGCCTGGCCCGCAAGGTGGCGGTGCGGTTTGCCGAGGGCGAGACCACTCCAGTCAGTATTGCTGTTGCCGACCTGGGCGAACTGCTTGGCCCGGAACGGTTTTTTGTTGAGCAACTGCGCAAGGAACTTTCCCCCGGTGTGGCCACCGGCCTGGCCTGGACAGAATCCGGCGGGGATATTCTTTATGTTGAAGCCATCGAACTTCCCGAAGGGGAAAGGTTTACCCTGACCGGCCACCTTGGCGAGGTGATGAAAGAATCAGCGATGGCCGCCAACAGCTATGTCATATCTCATCTTCAGGACCTCGGCATGTCAAAGAGCTTTGAAGCTGTGCACCTGCATGTGCCCTCCGGCGCCATCCCTAAAGACGGGCCCTCGGCCGGAGTCACCATGGCGACGGCCTTGGCCTCACTCTATCTTGGCCAGCCGGTCAGAGGCGATACGGCGATGACCGGAGAGATTACCCTGAGTGGTTTGGTGCTGCCGGTCGGCGGGATCAAGGAAAAGATTCTCGCCGCCCGGCGGGCAGGCATCAACCGCGTAATCCTGCCGCGTGAGAATGAAAAAGACCTGCCGTCACTGCCGGACCATGTGAAGGCCGAAATGGAATTGATTTTTGCCCAACGGATCGAAGATTTTTTAACCGCAGCCATTCCGGCGATGATCGCAAGAAAACCCATCCCGCAGTGAACAGCGAACTCTATCCGCCCGGCTGAAATTGACACCACGACACCAGAGTCACAAAACGTTTAAGGGAGATGTGCGGGCCGGATCCCGCCACCCAGCCTGCCGGTCTATGTTTATACTCGTCTGTATTAATATCTTTGTCGGCAGTTTTTCCACCTACGACCCATTGAAAAATTTCTCTATTTTGCTAAAATTTTGTCTTGATCTTATGGGAATTTATCTTAGGGTTTATTTGTATGGAGGGAGGACCGTAATGGACCAGGAGAGGCACAAAGATCATCCCCGAAAAGATTTTTTCGAGGACTTCAGGATTTTGCGGAATAGTGATTATTGGCCGTGTCTTCCGCCAAAAACCCAGGAAGACATTTTGATCCTGCTTGCCGAACATCGGGGCGAGCATGTTGAAGACAAATAACGATATAGGTTCTCCTTACCCCCTGGTGATTTTGCTTAAGGCCGGGGACGCCTCTCTATAAGGCGCAAAAAGCTCTCAATCCACGGATCGGGGGCTTTTCCTCTTGAGCGCTATATTTTGGACAGTTCCAGGGGCAGCAGTTCTCTGTGTACCGGTTCAACCCCCCTTTTTCCTTTTGGTGGCAAACCGGTCGGAAAGAGTACCGACCGCAACAGCAAAGGCGTTGGATTTGTTCCAGGCCAGAAGCACCCGAAAGTTGTCATAAACCAGGTAGGCTGGCCCGCCGGGACCATCAGGCATGATCAGCGAGGCATCGAGATCGCGTCGGGACAGGGCGCTTCCGTTGCTGCGCCTCACCCCAAGGGACTGCCAGCGCGAAAGCGGGAGGCGGGTTTCCAGGCCGACCAAGGAAAAATCGAATTTTTCAGGTAACGTTACCGGGCGCCCCCAGGCCTGGTCATCCTGCCAGCCAACTTGTTTAAGGTAATTGGCAGCCGAAGCCAGCACATCGGGGACCGAGTTCCAGATATCGATGCGACCGTCGCCGTCGGCATCAGCCGCATAACGGCGAAATGAAGAGGGCATGAACTGGCACTGCCCCATGGCGCCGGCCCAGGAACCTTTCATACGCTTCAAGCGGATGTGGCCTGCGTCGAGGACATGCAGTGCATCAAGCAGTTCTTTACGAAAATAAGAACTGCGTCGCCCGTCATGGGCCAGGGTGACCAGCGACTGAATGACCGGAAAACTTCCGGTGTGCTCACCATAGTTCGTCTCGATTCCCCATAGGGCCACGATGAAGCGCCTCTGCACTCCGTACTTCCGTTCGACCCGGCCCAGCCAGGTCGGATAGCGGCTCATCATCCTGCGTCCGTTGGCGATACGTTTCTCGTTGACCCGGGCCGCGACATAATCCTCCAAAGACTGGGTTAACTCCGGCTGGTTTCGATCGAGGTCGATCACACGCGGCAGCGGCCCTTTGACATCAGCCAGGGCCGCCTCCAGGGTCTCTTGCGAAACTCCGGCGGAGCGGGCCTCCACGCGGAAGTTTTCCAGCCAGACCGCGAAATCTTTCTCCATGTCCTTTGCCGGGGCGCTTGTCGCGAACAACCAGCAAACACTTGTTATCACCAGAATCAGACTGCTGACAGACTTCATCCTCCGACTCCTGCACTGGGGTGTTGGCACAACGAAAAACGGCAGGGTTCGATTGCAGACCCTGCCGTTTATTTTACCAGATTTCAATCTAACTGGACTTTAGAGTTACAGCTCAAATAGGACAGGCTCTATTTATGGCAGTTTTAAAATAAGGACAGGAGGCCGGATCAAGCAATAAGGAGAAGGGCTTTTTGCTGACAACATCCATCAATTTTAGTGCGGAATGAAGGAATGTTCCTTGTCAATCCGCTTAACCGCGGCGGTTAACAGCAAGACGGCATTGTCGAGGTCAGCCAGCGACAGGACCTCGACCGGGGTGTGCATGTAGCGCAACGGAATCCCCAGTAACGCCGTCGCCACACCGCCGCGCGACAGCTGCATCACGTTGGCATCGGTGCCGGTTGCACGCGGCACACCGATAATCTGGATCGGAATTTTCTCCTCTGCGGCCGTTTTGACCAGCAGCTCAAAGAGCACCGGATTGATATTGGCGCCACGGGCGATCACCGGCCCCTTGCCGACCTCAACGCGACCGATCCCCTGCCGCTCGGCATCGGGGTAATCGGTGGCATGAGTGACCTCGACAACGATCCCGACATCGGGATTCACTCCATAACTACTGGTTGATCCGCCGCGCAGACCGACCTCCTCCT
>JADFVC010000020.1 GCA_015222355.1 Chloroflexota bacterium
CTGGTGGTGTCGCGCTGCGATGGTTTGCGTCTCGACAGAACGGCCCTTCTGTCTCTGCACCCGGCATTGCGATTCCGTTTGTTTCGTGAGGCATTGCGTCAGGTCCGTGGGGATTTACAGAAAATTGAATCGACCCATCTTCAGGCTATTGAGAACCTGCTGACGGGTCGGCGGAGTCAGGCCCAGCTTGATCTGCCGGGGTGCTGGGCCGCACGTCGCTACGAGACTCTGTGGCTGAGGGCTGTTGCTCCGGAATTGCTGGAGCCTTTTGACCTGCCTCTAGCAATCCCGGGTGAGCTTGAACTTCCCGATGGACGCGTGCTCTGTGCTTCTTTGCAGGATGAGCAAGAAGGGGAGTCGCTGAATGTTGTCGAATTTGCTTTTGCAGATTTACCGCAACCGTTGCAGGTGCGCAGTTGGCGGGCCGGTGACCGGTTTGAGCCACAGGGGATGTCCGGGCACAAACGATTAAAGCGCTTTTTTGCCGACAATCGGGTTGAACTTGAAGAGCGTTTAAATGTCCCTCTGCTGGTCAGTGAAAAGACAATTTTGTGGGTTGTTGGAAGACGCCGTTCCCGACATGCCGTTGCCGGACATGGCTCGGGGAAAATCCTGCGTTTGGAACTGCTTTGACGGGGGCGAAAAAACGGACAATAAGCTTGTGACGCCACGCTCTTTTATGGTAGTTCTTTCTGCTGGTTCCACGCAATTATGTTGATGTCCGGATGTGAACCAAAATCTATATAAAACTTCATAGGGGGTCCTGTGAGCCAATTTCAAAAAAATTTAGCACTATGGCTGGTCATTTCGCTGTTGATGATCATGCTTTTCAATATGATGGCACAGCGTGAGAACGAGCAGACGCCGATTAATTATACTGAATTTTTGACGGCTGTTGATTCAGGTCAAGTCGTCAGTATTGTCATTCAAGGATCGCAGATTAATGGTGTTTACGAGGATGGTGGCAAGTTCCAGACCAACGCTCCGCCGGATATGCAGCTGATTCCTCAATTGAAGGAAAAAGGCATTATCATTGAGGCCAAGCCGGTGGACGATCAGGGTTTCTGGTTTACCCTGCTGATTTCCTGGGGGCCGATTCTATTATTGATTGCCGTCTGGATCTTCTTCATGCGCCAGATGCAATCCGGTGGCGGTAAGGCGATGAGCTTCGGCAAAAGCAAGGCCAAGCTGCTGACGGATACCCAGGGGCTGGTGACCTTTAAAGATGTGGCCGGTGTTGACGAGGCCAAGCAGGAACTGGAAGAGGTTGTCGAGTTTCTCAGGGATCCGAAGAAGTTTACCAAGCTGGGTGGCAAGATTCCCAAGGGCGTGCTGCTGGTTGGTGCGCCGGGAACCGGCAAAACCCTTCTGGCCCGTTCGGTTGCGGGTGAGGCCGGCGTCCCTTTCTTTACCATTTCCGGTTCGGACTTTGTCGAAATGTTTGTCGGCGTCGGTGCCAGCCGTGTTCGTGATCTTTTCGTGCAGGGGAAAAAGAACGCTCCCTGTATCATCTTTATCGATGAAATTGATGCGGTCGGTCGCCATCGCGGTGCCGGTCTTGGCGGTGGCCACGATGAACGTGAGCAGACCCTTAACCAGTTGCTGGTTGAGATGGATGGTTTCGAGTCGAATGAAGGCGTCATTTTGGTTGCCGCGACCAACCGTCCCGATGTTCTCGACCCGGCCCTCCTGCGTCCAGGTCGTTTTGATCGTCAGGTGATGGTCCCGCACCCTGATGTCAGGGGCCGCTTGAAAATTCTGCA
>JADFVC010000135.1 GCA_015222355.1 Chloroflexota bacterium
GCGAAGACTCCCATGGCCGTTCCCTGTGGGGATTAGGGGTTGCCATCCAGTGCGCTCCCAATGACGCAATCCGCAACATGGCGACAAGTCTCTTTTTAGATAGCCTTCAAGTCGTTGAGGAGTTCAGCTCTCCCCGGGCGGAGGCGTTTGCAACTGTCGGGCTGCACGCCTATATGTCCCAGTTCGGTGGCGATGCCAATGCCAGACGAGTTCGAACGCAGCTTTCAGAAAAACTTGTTACACTCTTTAAAAACCGGACCTTGGATAACTGGCAGTGGTGTGAAGATACGGTGACCTATGCCAATGCCAAGCTGCCGCATGCCCTGCTCCTGGCCGGGCAATGGATCCCTGATGCCGAAATGTTTGAAGTGGGTATTGCAGCGCTAAAATGGCTGCTTAAAAAACAGACGGCAGCCGAGGGGCATCTTTCCATCATCGGTAACTCCAACTGGTGTAAGATAGAGTGCAAAACCTCGACTTTCGATCAACAACCGCTGGAGGCAATGTCTTTGATTGATGCTTGCGCGGAGGCGTTTCGTGCAACGGGAAATATAGAATGGCTTGAAGAGGGGCAGCGCTGTCTTGGTTGGTTTATGGGTCGCAATGATCTGAACAAGCAAATCTATGATTTTAATACCGGGGGCTGCTGTGACGGTCTTGAAGCGACAGGGGTAAATGCCAATCAGGGGGCCGAATCAACATTATCCTGGTTAATCTCTCTCCTGACCATGTATGAGATTCTGGAGCAGAAGATCCTGGTCGATAAATAGGAGCGAAATTTTTGCTTGGCCATCTCATGACTTTTTGCGAGTGCATCAACAAAGGCGAGGACAAACAAGTCTGTTACTTACCATATTCAAGACACTCAAAGGCCCGACCTGGAAACCAGGTCGGGCCTTCAATCTGTCCCCAATAGATACTGAGACCGGCAAGTCGAGTGAACTTTTCCGATAAGTTGTCGCAGCATGTAATCCCGCTTCACCTCTGGATTTATCAGACGGAGTCCACATCAAAGCAAATCTTCAATCTCGCTATTTTCAGCACTGGCCTTTTAATCCCCTTTATTTTTCTCCATGAACGGCGTCAGCAGGTCGATCGGCACCGGGAAGAGGATGGTTGAATTCTTCTCCGTGGCGATTTCGGTCAGGGTTTGCAGAAAACGTAGTTGCAGCGCACCACTGGCTGATGAGATTTTCTGTGCCGCCGCGGCCAGAGATTCTGAGGCTTGCAGTTCCCCTGTGGCATGGATGATTTTCGCCCGTCTCTCCCGTTCCGCCTCGGCTTGGCGGGCCATGGCACGTTGCATTTCGATCGGCAGGTCGACATGCTTGATTTCGACGTTGGATACTTTTACGCCCCAGGGGTCGGTCTGTCGATCGAGAATTTCCTGCAGGTTCTGATTGATCTTCTCCCGACGAGACAGCAGCTCATCCAGTTCGACCTGCCCCAGAACACTGCGCAGTGAGGTTTGTGCCAGCTGGCTGGTGGCATAAAGGTAGTTTTCCACTTCGATCAATGCCTTGTCCGGGTGGACGACACGGAAATAAAGGACCGCGTTGACATTTACCGAAACATTGTCGCGGGTGATGATGTCCTGCGGCGGGACATCCATGGCCACGGTCCGCATGCTGATTTTTGTCATCTGGTCGACGATCGGGATGATAAATTTCAACCCCGGACCTTTAACGCTGGAAAAACGGCCGAGTCGAAAGACCACGCCCCGTTCGTATTCCAGAAGAATACGGATCGCCGAGGCAATGATGACAATGATAAAGGCCAGAGCAATAATCCAGAAAAAATAGCTGCCGAGTCCAAACATGACTTAGTCCTCCATATTTTCAGTGACAGGGGATGGGGGTGTCTTGAGTTTAACTTGCAACTCCAAACCTTTCAGAACACGAACGACTTCTATCTCTGTGCCGACGGCGATCGGTTCATCGGCGCGTGCCTGCCAATATTCGCCATGGACAAAAACACTCCCCCGGCCGTCGATGGCTTTGACCACTTCCCCGGTTTCGCCGATCATCCCTTCCTGCCCGGAAATGATCGGTCGACGCTGAGTCCGAACAACCATCCAGGTGGCAAACAAAAAGAACCCGGCACTGATGGCGACTGTGGCGGCAATCACTGCTCGGGAAATCTGCAGGTAAGGTTCGCTGCTATCGATCAGCATCAGGGAGCCGAGGGCCATTGAAATAATACCGCCAATCGAGAGTATGCCGTAAGATACGACTTCGACTTCAAGCACGAAGAATACGACCGACAACAGGATCAGCAAGACGCCGACGTAGTTGACCGGTAAGGTCGACAGGGCAAAGAAGGCCAGCAGAATAGCGATGGCACCGATCACGCCGGGGAGGATGACTCCAGGTTGGGAGATTTCGAAAAAAATTCCGATAATACCGAGCATCAAGAGCAGATAGGCGATGTTCGGGTTGCCGAGGGCATTTAGAATCTGCTGCCGCCAGCTCATTTCGATGGCTGTGAGTTGCGATCCGGTCGCAGAAAAGGTGAGCTTTTTGCCGTTGCGCAGATAGGTCAGCCCTTCCAGTTGTTGCAGCAGGTCGGTCGGGTTTTCCGCGATAAAATCGATAACGAGAAGTTCAAGGGCTTCCTCGGCCGAAACAGAAACACTTTCCCGCACTGCTGCCTCTGCCCATTCCTGGTTACGGCCGCGTTGTTGTGCCAGGCTGCGGGCATAGGCGGCCGCATCGTTCTCTATTTTTTCCAGCATGGTGCTGTCCAGCTGATTGCCGGGGCCGATAGCTACGGGATGCGCGGCGCCGATATTGGTTCCGGGAGCCATGGCGGCAAAGTCGGCGGCCAGGGTAATCAGGGCTCCCGCTGATGCAGCGCGTGCTCCCCGGGGAGCGACATAGACGATGATCGGAATTTGCGAATTCAGTTCGGCCTGAATAATCTCCCGCATGGCGGTATCCAGACCGCCGGGAGTGTCGAGTTGGATCAGGATTGCCGGCTCGCTGTTCTGGTTGGCCAAGTCGATCTGTTCGGAGATGAAGGAGGCCGTGACCGGGTTGATCGTCGAGGCGATGCTCAAGTGGCGGATGACAGGCGTCGTCGCCCCGCTGTTCACGGTGCCGATAAGGCCGATCAAGCTTAGACCGATAAGGATGTTGATCAATCGTCTGCGCATGTTCTTAGCCTATCGCTCTTTGCCGGGCTGTCAATCCATTATCGAGGCAGTCCGGCACAAAAAAGAAGTGCTGTTTGGGAAAATGCTTGCATCTGGATAGATAAATAAATATACTGCCAAATTCGTTTAAATATGGGTGCCAGAATTCTCTGCGCACCCTCTTTGCGTGTTCTCTTGTTGCCCGGAGAAGGTCATGAGTCTTAAAGATCAACTCACCACTGATATGAAAGAGGCGATGAAAGCCAAGCAGGCGGAGCGGTTGAGTACCATCCGCCAATTGCGCAGCGCCATCAAGAATAAAGAAATCGCGCTTGGTCAGGAGCTCGATGACGATGCTGTGATCAGTGTCATCGGCACCTTGGTCAAGCAACGCCGTGAAGCGGCACAGATGTACCGCGATAACGAGCGCCCTGAATTGGCAGATAAAGAAGAAGCTGAGTTGCTTGTGTTGCAGGCCTATCTGCCTGCCCAGTTGAGTGAAACGGAGCTGCGGGAGCTTGTTGCTGCAGTTGTCAGTGAGGTTGGTGCCTCCAGTCTGAAAGACCTGGGCAAGGTGATGCCGCAGGTGATGGCCCGAACCAAAGGGGCGGCGGACGGTAAACTGGTCAACCAACTGGTGCGTGAGCAACTGTCTGGCTGAGTCGGCTATGGAGCTTTGCTGTTGAGTTTCATCGATATCGGTATTCTCGGAATTCTGGTGATTTTTCTGCTCAAGGGGGGCCTTCGGGGACTGCTGAAGGAAATTTGTTCGTTACTCGGATTAATCCTGGGTGGGGTTTTTGCCTTTACCTTTCATCTGCCGTTGGCGCAGACCCTTCAGGATTCTTTTCATCTGCCGGCTCAACTCAGTGTCTGGGGCTCTTTTCTGGCGATTTTTTTGCTGGTCGTTATCGTTTTCGCTGGACTCGGTTTTGTCCTGCATCGGTTCGTTCGCCTGGTTTTTCTCGGCGGTTTTAACCGCCTGGCTGGAGCCTTGTTCGGCTTGATTCAAGGAGTTGTCCTGCTGTCGATGATCATCCTCGCTTTGCATTCTTCGGTGGCGCCGAAGGCGGCGCGGGGAATGCTGCGTGACGCGCAATTGGCGCCGCCTTTTGTGACCCTGGGGCAATCGATATTCGCGGGAAGTCGGGAACTGATCGGACGCTGAAGCAGTCAGATGATCTATAACGAAACAGCACTTGAGAGACTTGAATATCCCCGTTTACGTCTGTTGTTGGCCGGGCAGACCCAGTCGGAGCCTGGAAGTCTGCTGGCTGAGGGGTTGCTGCCGTTGTCCGAGCAGCACAAAGTCGAAACGGCCTTAAGTGAAGTTGACGAGGCTGTCCAGCTGCTGACGGACGGACAGGCCCCGGCCCTGGGCGGGAGTTTTGATCTGCTGCCGATTCTTGACCAGGCTCAGGCCGAAGGGTGTTTGATTGCTGCTGACGACTTGCTGAAGATCGGCCAGTCGTTACAGGTTGCCGCCGCCTGCCACCGCTGGGCGGGGACACTAAGAGAACAGCCACGGTTAGCCGCTTTGGCGGGGCGGTTGAATGCACTCAGAGAGCTGAATCGGCGGTTGCTTGACTCGATTGGTTCGCGTGGGGAACTGCTCGATAGTGCCTCATTTGAACTGGGCGATCTGCGTTACCGGATTCGGCAAGCCCGGACCCGGATTAAGCGGCAGCTGGAACAGTTGCTGGCCAGTGATCAATACGCCAGTTGTTTTCAGGAGCGACTGGTGACCGTACGCAATGGGCGTTACGTCATTCCGCTCAAGGCGGATTACCGCGGCCGGCTCAAAGGCTTCGTTCAGGATGAATCGGCGAGCGGCCAAACCCTGTACATCGAACCAGCCGGAGTTCTTGAGGGTAACAACAGTTTGCAGCTGCTGCTGCGGGAAGAGCAACGGGAGGAACGACGTATCCTGCTGCAACTGGCTGAGTTGGTGCGGCGTGACAGCGGCAATTTACGCCGCAACCAACAATTGCTGGCGCGCATGGATCTGCGTTTGGCGGCGGCCCGCTTGTCGCGACAGTACCAGGGGCAGCGTCCGGAGCTGGTGGCTGATTCGATTGTTGAGCTGAAGCAGGCGAAGCATCCATTATTGATGGAAAAGGATGGTCGACTTGATCCGCAACAGGCGGTGCCGATCGATCTGTTGCTGCCGAAGGATTGCCGGGTCTTGGTGATCAGCGGGCCGAATACCGGGGGTAAGTCGGTCGCGCTGAAAACCCTTGGCCTGTTGTTGTTGATGGTTCGTTCCGGATTGCATATTCCTTGTCATCCTGACAGTCGGCTGCACCTGTATCAACAACTGCATGTCGATATCGGTGATGAGCAGAGCATCGCGCAGAGCCTGTCAACGTTTTCCGGGCATCTGTTGCGGGTGCGCGAGATCCTCCGTCTGGCGGACAGCGAAACATTGGTGCTGCTCGACGAGGCTGGTACCGGAACTGATCCAGCGGAAGGCGCGGCTCTGGTGCAAGCGGTACTGGATCAGCTTTGCGAGCAGGGGGCAACAACCATGTTGACCACCCATTTGGGGCAGTTGAAACATTTTGCCCATGCCCAGCCGGGGGTGGAAAACGCCGCCGTCGAGTTTGATCCCGAGAC
>JADFVC010000021.1 GCA_015222355.1 Chloroflexota bacterium
CCGAAAAATATCCCAAACGCTCGCGAATGCCGCGGCGACTTTTCCCGTAACGGATTCCGCGCAACCAGTAAATAGGGACCAGAATTGCCGCTGCCAGTAGCAATAATAGATCATACAGCAGATACACTGTACTCCTCCAGTCGTGCTTCAGCTTGCCGCTGGTTCTGTTGCATCGCCTCTTTCAACCGCTCACGAAACAGCTCAACGCCCTCCTGTTTGTCAAAATAAACCGGCGCCCCGAAAGAGTAGACCCCGCGCCCGAAAGGGAAAGGCAGCAGAAGACGGTCCCAGGATTTAAAACGGTGCCCGCGATTGCAGACAAACGCCATCGGAATAACTGGACGACCGCTCATCCGGGCCAACTGAACAACTCCATCCTTCAGCTCATGTCGAGGACCTTTGGGACCATCCGGGGTTAAAATAATATCGGCTTTTTCCTGACTCAAATTCAACATTTCCTTAAAAGCAGCGCGACCGCCGCGAGAGGATGAGCCTCGAACCGTATCCTGCTCAAAATACTTCATTGTTCGAGCGAGAAGTTCACCATCTTTTGAAGAACTAATCAATAACTTTGCATGTTTACCTGGATAACCGAAAACCATCAATAACAACTGATCATGCCAGAAAGAAATGATGATATGTTCACCGCGACCCCAGATATCTCGAAGATACTGTTCACCGATAATGTCCGTTCGCAATGTCAAATACAACAATCGTAAAACACCTGAGGCGAGAAATGGGACCACGCTGAGTAACAGGCGATCACCAATCTTCATCACGCTTGATCCCTGAATTGCACATCATAAAGTCGTTTATACAGGCCATTCTGCACAAGTAATTCCTGATGGTTTCCCGACTCGACAATTTCCCCTTTGTCAAGAACCAGGATACGATCTGCGTGCATAATTGTGGAAAGACGGTGAGCAATGACAAAGGTGGTCCGGTTACACATCAGGTTTCCCAGTGCCTGCTGAACCATAGCCTCGCTTTCCGTATCCAGAGCACTGGTTGCTTCATCCAGCAACAGAATCGGGGCATTCCTCAAAATTGCCCGGGCAATACAGATCCTCTGCCGTTGCCCACCGGACAAACGTACACCACGATCACCGATCATTGTCTCGTAACCATCGGGCAACTGCCGGATAAATTCATCGGCATAAGCCTGGCGTGCAGCAACTTCTACCGCTGAGAAATCAGCATCCGGCTGTCCATAACGAATATTGTTCATAATCGTATCGTTAAACAGAAAAGTCTCTTGATCAACCAATGCCAGATTAGCATGTAAACTCTTTTGGGTTAATCCACGGATGTCGTGGCCATCAATCAGAATTTGCCCTTGCTGCGGATCATAAAACCGATTCAATAAGCCGATAAAAGTACTTTTTCCCGCACCGCTAGGGCCAACCAGAGCAATCACCTCACCAGATTCTACCTGAACGGAAAAATTACGCAGGACCTGATCGTCATCATAGGCAAAACTGACATTGTCAAAGCTGACGTAACCCTGACTATGCGGCAGATCAATAGCATCAGGAGCATCGACAATTTCAGCATGGGTATCCAGCACTTCAAAAACCCGCTCGGCAGCACCAACAGCTTGCTGAATCACATTATTGACCCGTGTCAGTCGCTTCAGCGGTGTATACATCAACAGAATAGCCGCAAGGATGGAAAACAGTTCCCCTTTGGTGATCTCTTCAGCCACAACGCGATTCAAACCATACCAAAGAACAGCCGCAACCCCGAATGAAGTCAATAACTCCATAATCGGCGAGGATGCCGCAGAGTATTTGAAAGTTTTACAGACAAACTTGAAAAAACTGGCGTTCTCTTGACGAAATTTTTGATTTTCCTGCTCTTCGGTCGCAAAAGCTTTGATGACCTTAATCCCGGAAAAGCTCTGTTCAAGAACCGCCGTGACACTCCCCATCGCCGCCTGACCACGCTTGGAGAATTTTTTGATCTTCTTGCCAATCGCAGCTGCCGGCCAGGCCGCAGCCGGAATGACAATAAAAGCCATCAGAGCCATTTCCCAGTCAGCATAAAAAGCGTAGCCGGTCAGCGCAATCAGGGTCAGAGAATCGCGCAGAACAGCCACCAGCACATCGGAAAGTGCAGCCTGCATCACATTGACGTCATTGAGGATGCGCGACATCAGGCTGCCGGAAGAATGGTTCACATAAAATCTCATCGACAACTTGATCGCGTGTCCGAAAACCTGATCACGAATATCCTGAATCGCCTGCTGCCCGGCGGTACGGATATTATATTCCTGCACGTACCGGGAAAGTCCCTTAAAGGCCGCCAAGCCGACCACGAAAAATGGGATCAGCTTTGCCAAAGCGAGGTTCCCGGCAATAATCAGTTCATCAACAAACGGCTTGACCAGATACGCTATGACCGCATCAGAACCGGCAACCCCCAGTGAAGCGAACATCGACAGCGCAATAATCCATTTATAGGGGGCTGCGTACCTGAGTATTCTGAAATAGATATTCTTTTGTTTTTCGGTCAACAGCACAAACGGCCCTATCTAATGAAATCG